>JANXXR010000040.1 GCA_025350525.1 Deltaproteobacteria bacterium | reverse complement strand
CGGTCGACATCGACAAGCTCTACGTGAAGCACATCTCGGTCGACCAGGGCCCCACCTCCCGGCGCTTCATGCCGCGCGCGATGGGCCGGGCCAGCCGGATCAACAAGAAGACGAGTCACGTGCACGTGGTTCTCACCGACGACAAGCAGAAGAAGGCCTAAGGAGCGATATGGGTCAGAAAGTACATCCGATCGGTTTTCGTCTCGGCGTCATCCGGACCTGGGACAGCAAGTGGTTCGACGAGAAGAACTACGCCCAGTGGCTGCATGAGGACATCAAGATCCGGGCCTTCGTGAAGAAGAGCCTGAACCACGCCGGCGTCTCGAAGGTCGAGATCGAGCGGGCCGCCAACAAGGTCAAGATCAACGTGCACACCGCGCGGCCGGGCATCGTCATCGGCAAGCGGGGCGCCGGCATCGAGAGCATCAAGAAGGAGCTGCAGGCCTTCACCCAGAACGAGGTCTTCCTCAACATCGTCGAGGTCCGCAAGGCCGAGACCGACGCGCAGCTGGTGGCCGAGAACATCACCACCCAGCTCGAGCGCCGCATCGCCTTCCGCCGCGCCATGAAGAAGGCCATCCAGACCGCGCAGAAGTTCGGCGCCAAGGGTATCCGCGTCGCCTGCTCGGGCCGCCTCGGAGGCGCCGAGATGGCGCGCTACGAGTGGTACCGCGAAGGCCGGGTGCCGCTGCACACGCTGCGCGCCGACATCGACTACGGGTTCGCCGAAGCGAAGACCACCTACGGCAAGATCGGTTGCAAGGTGTGGATCTTCCGCGGCGAGGTTCTCCCTGAGTCCGCCGAGTCCAAGAAGGCCGGGACGTCGCGTCCGACGCCGCGCTCCGCCTCCTCGTCCACCTCCACCCCGACCCCGGTTCAGTAAGAGCCTGGAGCCTGATGCCTGAGGCCTGAGGCCTCGGGCGGAGCCCGACCCATGATGCAGCCAGCACGCACCAAGTTCCGCAAGCAGCAGAAGGGCCGCCACAAGGGCAAGGCCTACCGCGGCGGCGATCTCGCCTTTGGGGACTACGGCCTCAAGGTGATGGAGTCCGGCCGCCTGACCGCCCGCCAGCTGGAGGCGGGCCGCATCGCCATGACCCGCTTCATCAAGCGCGGCGGCAAGGTCTGGATTCGGGTGTTCCCGGACAAGCCGGTCACCAAGAAGCCGGCCGAAACCCGCATGGGCCACGGCAAGGGCAACGTCGAGGAGTGGCACGCCGTCGTCAAGATGGGCCGCATCCTCTATGAGATGGAAGGCGTGACCGACGCCGTCGCCAAGGAAGCCATGGCGCTGGCGTCTCACAAGCTGCCGCTGCACACCAAGATGGTCAGCCGCCAGCAAGAGCTGGGAGCGTAAATGAAGGCCGCCGAGCTGAAAGACCTGAGCGTCGAGGAGCTCTCCCGCAAGGCAGGGGAGCTCCGCGAGAACCTGTTCAACCTCAAGATCCGCCGCCGCGCGGGCACGCTGGAGTCCGTCTCCGACGTGACCAAGAACAAGCGGGACCTGGCGCGCATCCTGACCCTGCTGACGCTGAAGACGAAGACGAGCAAGGCGGACCGCAAGACCTCGGGCCAGAAGCCCCAGGCCTCGGGAACTGCGACCGCGGCTTCGCCTGAAGCCGGGAAGAAGGAATAGTCATGACTGAGAATGTGCAAGAGACAGAGACTTCGAAGCGCGGGCAGCCGAAGAGCCGCACCGGCACCGTGCTCTCGAACAAGATGACCAAGACCGTGGTGGTCCAGGTCGAGCGCCGCATGAAGCACGGCAAGTACGGCAAGTACCTGACCGAGAAGAAGAAGTACAAGTGCCACGACGAGCTGCAGGCCGCCAAGCCGGGCGACAAGGTGCGCATCGTCGAGACGCGCCCGATGTCGAAGGAGAAGCGGTGGCGGGTGGCCGAGATCCTGGTCAAGGCCGAAGTCGAAGTGAAGGTCGAGGCCTAGCCATGATCCAGACCACCACTGTGCTGGACGTCGCCGACAACAGCGGCGCCAAGAAGGTCGCCTGCATCAAGGTGCTGGGCGGCTCCAAGAAGCGCTATGCCACCATCGGCGACGTCATCGTCGTCTCCGTCAAGGAGGCGCTGGTGAACTCGAAGGTGAAGAAGGGCGAAGTCGCCCGCGCCGTCATCGTCCGCACCCGGCGCGAGCTGAAGCGGCCCGACGGCAGCTACATCAAGTTCGACACCAACTCCGCGGTGATGGTCAGCAAGGAAGGCGAGCCGATCGGAACCCGCATCTTCGGACCGGTGGCCCGCGAGCTCCGCGCCAAGAAGTTCATGAAGATCATCTCGCTCGCGCCCGAGGTTCTCTAGCCATGGCCCGCGCATCGATCCGCATCAAGAAGGGCGACGTGGTCTTCGTCCTCTCCGGCAAGGAGAAGGGCAAGACCGGAAAAGTCCTCGCCATCAACCACGAGAAACAGCGCGCCGAAGTGGAGAAGCTGATGATCTTCAAGCGCCACTACAAGCGCGGCCGCAACCCGGCGGCGCCCGAAGGCGGCATCGTCGAGAAGAGCGGCACCATCCACATCTCCAACCTGGCGCTGATCGATCCGGAGTCGAAGAAGCCGACCCGCATCGGCAGCAAGGTTCTCGAGAACGGCAAGCGCGTGCGCATCGCCCGCCGCAGCGGCGCGCAGCTGGATCAGGCTTAAGGACAAACGCATATGGCCGACGACAAGAAGAGCGAAGAGAAGGCAGAGAAGAAGCACGCCCGCGGCGAAGGTCCGGTGACCGACCCCAAGGCCGAAGGCGCGCCCAAGAAGCCCAAGAAGGGCGGCCGCAAGGAGAAGGCTCCGGCCACCATCCAGGCGGCGCAGGGCAAGGCCGCCGCCAAGGGCGAGCACCCGGCTCGCCTGGCAGTCTCCTACAAGGAGACGGTGATCCCGGCCCTGATGAAGGACTTCGGCTACAAGAACCCGATGCAGGTTCCCAAGGTCGAGAAGGTCGTCGTCAACATGGGCCTGGGCGAAGCCATCACCAACAACAAGCTCATCGAGCAGGCCGAAGAGCAGATGATGGCCATCACCGGGCAGAAGGGCGTGGTCACCCGCTCGCGCAAGAGCATCGCCAACTTCAAGCTGCGCGAGAACCAGCCCATCGGCGTGATGTGCACGCTGCGCTCGGCCCGCATGTACGAGTTCCTCGACCGCCTGCTCTCGATGGCGCTGCCGCGGGTCCGCGACTTCAAGGGCGTGTCGCAGAAGTCGTTCGACGGCAAGGGCAACTTCACGCTCGGCATCAAGGAGCAGATCATCTTTCCCGAGATCAACTACGACCGGATCGAGAAGATCAAGGGAATGAACATCACCATCGTGACGACGGCGAGGAGCGACGAAGAGGGCCGCGCTCTCCTCAAGTACATGGGCATGCCCTTCAGGACCGCATAGACCATGGCCAAGCTCTCCAAGATTGCGCAGGCGAAGCGCCTCGCCCTCAAGCCGAAGTTCAAGGTGCGGGCGTACAACCGCTGCGGGCTGTGCGGGCGTCCGCGCGCCTTCCTCAAGAAGTTCCAGATGTGCCGCATCTGCTTCCGCAATCGCGCCCTCAAGGGCGAGATCACCGGAGTCATCAAGTCTTCGTGGTGAGAAAGCAGGCTTCAGGCCTCAGGCTTAAAGGCCTCAGGTTTTTCAGCTGGCGCGCCCAAGGGTACGGCCAGCAGAGGTAGTCGCAAATGAGCATGACCGATCCAGTGGCAGATCTTTTGACGAGGGTTCGCAACGCGCAGCGCGCGGGGCTGGAGGAGCTCGAGCTCCCCGCCTCCAAGCTGAAGCGCAAGGTGGCCGAGGTGCTGCGCGACGAAGGCTTCGTCCGCGAGGTCAGCTTCACCAAGGGCGAGGGCCCCCAGGGCACGCTCAAGATCGTGCTCAAGTACGACGAGCAGAAGCGGCCGGCCATCAGCGACATCAAGCGGCAGTCGAAGCCGGGCCTGCGCCGCTACGTGAAGCACACCGACATTCCCAAGGTGATGAACGGCCTCGGGATCGCGATCCTCTCCACTTCCAAGGGCGTGCTCGTCGATCGCGACGCGCGCAAGCAGCATCTCGGTGGCGAGCTCATCGCCACCGTCTGGTAAGGAGACTTAATGTCGCGCATCGGCAGAATGACAATCAAGATTCCGGACAAGGTCAAGGTCACCTCGGTGCCGGGCCTCGTCAACGTCGAAGGGCCCAAGGGCAAGATCGCGCAGAAGCTCGAGCTCGATATGAAGGTGACGGTGGAGAAGAACGAGATCCGCGTCGAGCGTCCCGACGACTCCCGCCGCGCCCGCCAGCTCCACGGCCTCACCCGCACCCTGGTCGCCAACATGGTGCAGGGCGTGACCACCGGCTTTTCCCGCGCCCTCGACATCACCGGCGTCGGCTACAAGGCGGAGCTGAAGGGCAAGGAGATCCACCTCGCCCTGGGCTTCTCGCACCCGGTGGTCTACCCGCTCCCCGCGGGCGTGACCGCCGAGTACGACGCCAAGGCCAACCGCCTCACCGTCAAGGGCGCCGACAAGCACCAGATCGGCCTGGTCGCCGCCGAGATTCGCAAGCTGCGCCCGCCCGAGCCGTACAAGGGCAAGGGCGTGAAGTACGCCGAGGAAATCATCCGCCGCAAGCAGGGCAAGACGGGAGCCACGTAATGAGCGCGTCCACCAACATGAAGAAGCAGGAGCTGCGGCAGCGCCGCAAGGTGCACATCCGCAAGAAGGTGGAGGGCTCGACCGAGCGCCCCCGCCTCTCGGTGTACCGCAGCTTGAACCACATCTACGCGCAGGTCATCGACGACACTTCCTCGAAGACGCTGGCGGCCGCCTCCACGCTCTCGCCCGAGCTGAAAGAGGGCAAGGGCAAGAAGAAGGAGCTGGCCAAGGAAGTCGGCAAGCTGATCGCGAAGAAGTGCCAGGAAGCGAAGATCGGCGCGGTGGTCTTCGACCGCAACGGCTTCATGTACCACGGCCGGATCGCGGCTGTGGCAGAGGGCGCCCGTGAAGGCGGGTTGAAATTCTAATGGCCACTCCAATCAATCCGAACGATCTCCCCGAGCTCAACGACCGCGTCGTCCACATCAACCGCGTCGCCAAGGTGGTCAAGGGCGGCCGGCGCTTCTCCTTCTCCGCGCTGGTCGTGGTCGGCGACGGGCAGGGCCACGTCGGCGCCGGCCTGGGCAAGGCCAACGAAGTGCCGGAAGCCATCCGCAAGGGCGGCGAGCAGGCGAAGAAGAATCTGATGAAAGTCCCGCTCGCGGGCAGCACCATTCCGCACGAGGTGCTGGGGCACTTCGGCGCCGGCCGGGTGCTGCTCAAGCCGGCGGGCGAAGGAACCGGCGTCATCGCTGGCGGCAGCGTCCGCGCGGTGCTGGAAGCAGTGGGCATCCGCAACATCCTCACCAAGAGCCAGGGGTCGCGGAACCCGCACAACGTGGTCAAGGCGACCATCGAAGGCCTGCGCATGCTGCGCAGCCCCGAGGAAGTGGCCCGCCTGCGCGGCAAGGACCTCGCTGAGCTGCGCGGCGATCAGGGAGATTAAGACATGGGACTCAAAGTGAAGCTGGTCCGCAGCATGAGCGGACACACCGAGAAGCATCGCGAGACCTTGCGCGGCATGGGCCTGACCCGGCTGGGCAAGGAGCGCATCCTCCAGGATTCGCCCTCGGTCCGCGGCATGATCAAGACCGTCGAGTACCTGATCGAGTGGTCGGAAGTGAAGGAAGAGTTCAAGCCATTCGGCCGCCGGCAGATGAAGAAGCAGCAGCTCGCCGCCCAGGCGGCCAAGCCGGCAAAGGCCTGAAGGGCCAAAGCGCACCACGGAGACACGGAGGGCACGGAGGCTTCTTGTACCAAAGCATTTCTCCGTGTCGTCCGTGCCTCCGTGGTGAGATTTTCATTTTGCAGTTTTGACCCAGTGTAGGCCGAAGAGGGCCGAGCGAGCGGGGAGACCCGCGGAGAGAAGACGATGAACGAACTCACCAGGCTGACCCCTCCCGCAGGCGGCGGCGTCAAAGAGAAGAAGCGCGTCGGACGCGGACAGGCGTCGGGCACCGGCAAGACCGCCGGCCGCGGCGGCAAGGGCCAGAAGGCCCGCACCGGCAACATGAACTTCATCGGCTTCGAGGGCGGGCAGATGCCCGTCCAGCGCCGCCTCCCCAAGCGCGGGTTCTCCAACCCGTTCCGGGTCGAATACGCGCTGCTCAACGTCGGCGACCTCGAGAGCCTGAACCTCGCCGAGGTGGACCTCGACAAGCTGGTCGAGTCCGGCGTCATCAAGGTCAAGAAGGACGGCCTCAAGATCCTCGGCGACGGCGAGCTCACCAAGGCCGTCTCGGTGAAGGCGCACAAGTTCTCCGCCTCCGCCAAGGAGAAGATCGAGAAGGCGGGCGGCAAGGCGGAAGAGATCGTCGTCGTCCACAAGCCGACGCCGCAGCAGCGCAAGCAGGAAGAGAAGAAGGCAGCGGCGGCAGCGAAGAAGGCCTGATAGATTCAGGCCTCAGCCTGAGGCCTTCGCTCCAAGGAGTCTCCGTGTCGTTCGCCAATGCCTTCGGAAACCTGTTCCGCATCCCCGAGCTGCGCAAGCGGTTGTTCATCACGCTTTCGCTCCTCGGCGTCTATCGACTGGGCGTCTTCGTCACGGCTCCGGGCGTCAACCGGGTGGTGATGAAGAAGGCCATCGAGTCGTCGGGCGGCTTCTTGAACCTCTTCAACCTCTTCACCGGCGGCGCGCTCGAGCAGCTGTCGATCTTCGCGCTCGGCATCATGCCGTACGTCAGCGCCAGCATCATCCTGCAGCTCTTGACGGTGGTGGTGCCCACGCTGGAGAAGCTCTCGAAAGAGGGCGAGATGGGCCGCCGCAAGATCACCCAGTGGACCCGCTACGGCACCATCGTCCTCTCCATCGTCCAGGGCTTCGGCATCTCGCGCTACCTCGAGTCGGTCAAGGCCGGCAACGAGAGCGTGGTGCCCGACGACATCAAGGGCTGGGGCTTCCGCCTGCTCACGGTGGTGACGCTCACCGCCGGCAGCGCCTTCATCATGTGGCTGGGCGAGAAGATCACCGAGAACGGCATCGGCAACGGCATCTCGCTGATCATCTTCGCCGGCATCATCGCCCGCCTCCCCCAGGCCGCCGTCCAGACCTGGACGACCTTCGCCGACAAGGCCGAAGGCTCGGACGTGGACCTGCTCATCGTCGTCGCCGTCATGGTGGTGACCATCGCCTTCATCGTCTTCGTCGAGCGCGCCTACCGCAAGATCCCGGTGCACTACGCCAAGCGCGTGGTCGGGCGGCAGACGTTCAGCGGCCAGTCCACCCACCTGCCGCTCAAGGTCAACACCTCGGGCGTGATGGCGCCCATCTTCGCCAGCTCGATCCTGCTCTTCCCCGCCACCCTCGCCACCTGGGTGCCGGCCTTCAAGCCGCTGGCCGACGCCATGACCCGCGGCGGCTGGATCTACCAGGGCATGTACGTCATCGGGATCATCTTCTTCACCTATTTTTATACCGCGGTGACCTTCAACCCGGTGGACGTCGCCGACAACTTGAAGAAGTACGGCGGCTATGTCCCGGGCATCCGGCCCGGCAAGAAGACGGCCGACTACATCGACGGCGTGCTCACCCGCATCACGCTGGGCGGCGCGCTCTACGTCGCCGCGGTCTGCGTGCTGCCCACCGTGCTGGCGTCCAGGTACAACGTGCCCTTTTACTTCGGCGGCACCGCGCTGCTCATCGTGGTGGGCGTCGCGCTCGACACCGTGCAGCAGATCGAGAGCCACCTCATCACCCGGCACTACGAAGGCTTCACCGGACCGCGCGGTCCCCGCATCCGCGGCCGCACCGGCACGGCCATGGGCCAGACCGCCGCCAGCGTCTGAGAGGCGAGATGAAGCGGTCGAGCGGAGCGAAGCCGTGAACCTCATCTTCCTGGGACCTCCCGGAGCAGGGAAGGGCACGCAGGCCAAGCGCCTGATCGCGCGCTTCGGTCTGCCGCAGCTCTCCACCGGCGACATCCTGCGCAAGGCGGTGGCCGACGGCACCGCCCTCGGCAAAAAGGCCAAGGCGCTGATGGACGCCGGCAAGCTGGTGCCCGACGAGATCGTCAACGGCATCGTCGACGAGGCGCTGGCGAGCCCGCTGGCGCAGAAGGGCTTTCTCCTCGACGGCTTCCCGCGCACCGTGCCGCAGGCGGAGGCGCTCGACCAGATGCTGGGCCGGCGCGGGCGCAAGATCGATCACGTCATCTCCATCGAGGTGCCCACCGAGGTCCTGGTGGACAGGCTCGCCGGCCGCCAGACCTGCCCCCAGTGCCAGACCTCCTACGGCAAGGACTCGCCGCCGGCCAACCCGGGACACTGCGACCGCGACGGCGAGAAGCTCATCGTCCGCCCCGACGACCAGCCCGAGCGCGTCCGCCAGCGGATGCACGAGTACGAGACCAAGACGGCGCTGCTCACCGGCTATTACAAGGCCCGCGGGGTGGTGCGCGAGATCGACGGCGTGGGCAGCGTGGACGAGGTGGAGAAGCGCATCGTCGGAGCGTTCGCGTAGATGCCGGGCGGAATCGAGCTGAAGACGGCCGACGAGATCGCCTACATGCGCGAGGCCTCGCTGATCGTCTTCGAGGCGCTCGAGGAGATGCAGAAGGCGGTGGCGCCGGGCATCACCCTCGACGAGCTGGACGCCATCGGCGAGCGCGCCACGCTCAAGCGCGGCGCCGTCTGCGCCTTCAAGGGGCTCTACGGCTTTCCCAAGAACGTCTGCATCTCCGTCAACGAGCAGGTGGTCCACGGCATCCCCACGCGGCGCAAGCTGGTCGAAGGCGACCTCGTCAAGCTCGACCACGGCGCCATCAAGCACGGCTTCTACGGCGACAGCGCCCGCACCGTTCATGTCGGCAAGGTCAGCGCCGAAGCCGCCCGGCTGGTGGAGGAGACGCGGCTCGCGCTCGAGGCGGGCATCCAGGCCATGGTGCCGGGCAACCGCATCAGCGACATCGGCACCGCCATCGAGGCACACGCCGCTCCCTTCGGCTTCGGCATCGTCCGCGACTACGGCGGCCACGGCATCGGCAAGAAGCTGCACGAGGATCCGCACGTCCCCAACTACGGCCCGGCGCTCTGGTCGCGGGGCCAGCCCAACCCGCGGCTGCGCGCCGGCATTGTGCTGGCCATCGAGCCGATGATCAACCTCGGCACCCACGAAGTCGAAGTGCTGCCCGACCGGTGGACGGTAGTCACCCGCGACGGCAAGCTGTCGTCGCACTGGGAGCACACCATCGCCGTCACCGACGACGGCCCCAAGGTCCTGACCCGCCCATGATCCTGACCCTCATCGCCGCTGCGCATCTCTACCTGCTGCCCTGGAAGATGTTGTTCATGCTGCCCGCGGAGTCGGAGAAGCCGTGCGCGGTGACTTCGCTCCGCTACGGGCCGGCCGACGGAAGCTGGGAGAGCGGCTCCAATCCGCAGCCGGCGGGCTGCGAGTTCCGCGTCTCGGTGCAGCCCGGCCACCTGCTCTCCGCCTGGGCCGACCTGCCGCCCAAGCCCGCCGGCGAGGTCGAGGTGACCTACACCGTGCAGGGTGCGGCCAAGCCGCAGACCGCGCACGTCAAGGCGGAGACTGTTCTGCCCGCCGCCGCGCAATCGAGGGACTTCTCGGCGAAGGCGAGCAAGGCCGGCAAGAACGCCCGCGTCGAGCTGACCAACACCTCGGAGCGGCCGGTGCTGGTGGGCGACGCGACCGCGCTGCGTAACAAGCCCAAGGATGACTGCGTGGGCCCAGGCCCCGCCGCCGTGCTCCAGCCCGGCGAGACGCTGGTGGACCAGCGGCCCGGCATCGTCTCGCCGTCGATGAAGGTCTTCGTCGCCGTCTTCACCGGCGAGAAGACCTGCAAGTGGGTCGAGGTCGCGCGAAGGTGAACCTACCGGGCGGCGAGCGCTAGCGGGCGGCGCTGCGCGACCCGAAGGCGGTGCGCAGCGCTGCTCCCGCGAACTGCTCCGCTTGCCTTGCCTGGTCCACCGCGGCGCCCATGCTGAAGAACTCGTGGGTGACGCCGTCGTAGTTCTTGGTCTCGACCTTCACGCCGGCGTCCTTGAGCATCTGCGCGAACTTCTCGCCTTCGTCCTTGAGCGGATCGAGTCCCGCGGTGATCACCAGCGACGGCGGAAAGCCCTTCAGCTGATCGGCGGTGGCGTAGATGGGCAGCGCCATCGGGTCGCGCAGGTGCTTCCAGTCCTTGCCGAAGGTGTACTTCCAGAACCAGGCGATGTCGTCGTTGCCGAGGATGTAGTTGCCCTGGCCGTTGGCCAGGTGCGACGGCGTCGAGAGATCGTTGCTGACGAAGGGGTAGACGAGCAGGGCGAAGACGGGCGCCGTTCCCCCGCTCTTCTTCTGCCGCAGCGCCACGCCGATGGCGAGGTTGCCGCCCGCGCTCTCGCCTGCCACCGCGATGCGGCTGGGGTCGCCGTTCAGCTCCGCCGCGTGCTTCTGGAGGTACGCGAAGGCGGCCGCGGCGTCGTCGAGCGAGGCCGGATAGGGATGCTCCGGCGCGCGGCGATAGTCCACGCTCACCAGCATCGCCCCGGAGGCGTTGGCGAGGGCGCGGCCCGAGGCGTCGTAGACGTCCGGGTCGGCGATGACGAAGCCGCCGCCGTGGAAGTAGAGCACTACCGGGAAGGGTCCCGCGCCCTCGGGAGTGTAGATGCGCGCGCCGATCTTGCCCTTGGCGCCGTCGATCCGGCGGTCCTCCACCTTGGCCACCTTCTCGGGCTCGACGGACTTGCCCTCGTCCTTGAGGACCTTGAGGACGCCGGCCTTGGGCGTCACGCCCTTGCGCACTTGCTCCGGGGTGCCGCTGTGGATGGGCTTCGCGCCCAACGCCTTCATGGCGTCCATGACTTTCTGTTCCTGCGGATCGACGGCGCTTGGCTGCTGTGCGAGCGCTCCTGCGGCCCCCAGTGCGAGGAGCGTACGGAGCACGCCCTTTCCAGCTCTCTTTCCGGCTCTGAAAACTGTCATTGGCGGTGCCCTTTCGTGGCGGTGGTGACGAGGAGGTACGCCGCCCGCGGGGCCCCTGGATGTCGCGCTTGACACGCTCTGGACCAACTGCTATTAGCCGCCTCCCTTCGTTCCGGGGTGGCCCCAGCAGCGTGAAGCTGCAGTCGGGGTTCGGAGCGAAAGGAAGCAATCCTGGGTTGGTTTTTCCTTCGGCGGAGGAAGCCGTGAAGGTCCGTGCTTCGGTGAAGAAGATTTGCGTGAAGTGCAAGGTCATCCGCCGCAAGGGCGTGGTGCGCGTGATCTGCGCCGCCAATCCCCGCCACAAGCAGCGGCAAGGTTAAGGAGCGCAAGCGATGGCGCGAATGGCAGGAGTCGACCTCCCCCGCGAGAAGCAGATCCAGATCTCGCTGCAGTACCTGTACGGAATCGGCAGCACGAGCGCGAAGAAGATCTGCGCTACGGCCAACCTCGATCCGACCAAGCGGACCAAGGATCTCACCGAAGAAGAGATCCACCGCATCCGCGAGACCCTCGAGCAGGGCTACAAGGTCGAAGGCGACCTGCGCCGCGAGACCTCGCTCAACATCAAGCGCCTGATGGATCTCGGCTGCTACCGCGGCCTGCGCCACCGCAAGGGCCTGCCGGTCCGCGGCCAGCGCACCCACACCAACGCCCGCACCCGCAAGGGCCCGAAGCGCGGCATCGTCCGGCGCGCCGCCGCGCCCGCGGCGAAGTAAGCGAGGAACGACACCATGGCCGAAGAACAGAAGCCGCCCGCCGCCGCCCCGACCCTCTCCGCTCCCGCCGCCGCCGGCGCGCCTGCCACCGGCGCCGCCGCCGCGGGCACCGCCGCCGACCGCAAGGGGAAGAAGAAGACCCGCAAGAACATCCAGACGGGCATCGTCTTCATCCA
>JANXXR010000378.1 GCA_025350525.1 Deltaproteobacteria bacterium | reverse complement strand
CTCTGCACGTCGATGGTGCCGCCGTGCCCCTTCACGATCCGCTGCGAGATGGCGAGGCCGAGCCCGGTGCCCTTGGTCTTCGTCGTGTAGAAGGGGATGAAGATGCGGTCGAGCGTCTCCTCGGGAATGCCGGCGCCGGTGTCCGCGAAGCGAACCTCCACCTGATCCGCCGAGTAGCGCGGCGTGCTCTCCGAGAGCCCCAGCTCCACCGGCGCATGGGGCCGCCGCGTCCGCACCGTCAGCCGCCCGCCGTCGGGCATGGCCTGCATGGCGTTGAGCGCCAGGTTGATGAAGACCTGCTTGAGCTGCTCGGCGTCGGCGTTGATGGCGGGCAGGCCCGGCGTCAGGTCCAGCTCGACGGCGACGTTCTTGGGCAGGTCGTTCTCGATCAGCTTGATGGTCCTCCACAGCACGTCGTTCAAGTCGGTGCTCTGGAACTTGCCCGAGGCCGCGCTGGGGAACGGCCGCGAGTAGTCGAGGAACTGCGCCACCACGCCGTCGAGCCGGTTCACCTCCTCGACGATGATGTTGAGGATCTCCGCGTCGCCGCCCTGCAGCACCGAGGGGTCGAGGTACTGCGCCGCGCCCTTGATGGCGCCGAGCGGGTTGCGGATCTCGTGGGCGAGGCCGGCGGCCATCTCGCCCAGCGCGGCGAGCCGGTCGCGCTCCTTCATCTTCTCGTAGAGCCGGCTGTTCTCGATGGTGATGGCCGCCTGGTCGCCGATCTCCAGCATGGCCGCCAGCTCGTCGGAGGCGAAGGCCTCGGGCACGCGGTCGTCGAGCAAGCAGAGGAAGCCGACCACGCGCTGCGAAGCGATGAGCGGAATGGTGACGCCCGCGCGCATGGCCGCCATGGCCGCGCCGATCTCGGAGAGGCGCGCCCGCTCCTCGGAGAGCGCGCTCGACTCGGTCTCCGTCTCGGGGAGCAGCTGCCGCAGCTCGGCGAGGCGGCGCTCGACCAGCTCGACCAGCTGCGCCTTCTGGCCCACCTGCGCGCTCTGCACCAGCGCCCGCACGGTGGCGGCGTCGATGTACGGCGTCGGCGCCGGGCCGCGGAACTCGAGCCGCCGGTAGCCGAGCCCGTCGTCGGCCAGCAGGTAGATCGAGGAGTGGGTCACCCGCCGGGTCTCGTACATCCCGTCGAGCACCACCGAACCCAGCTCGCGCACGTCGATGATGCCGGCCATGCGCAGCCGCAGCGTGGCCAGCGCCTGCACGAACTGGAAGCGCTCGGCGAAGAAGATGGCCAGGACTTTTTCCTCCACCTTGGCCTTGAGCGGCTCGAAGAGGATGAGGATGACGAACGACGCCACCATGGTGTTGAAGAGGAAGAGGCCGGTCGAGGCGCCGCCGGTCCAGCGCACGAGGAGGCCGTAGATGAGCGCCAGCACCACGCCCACCGAGGCCAGCACCACGATCTTGCCGAGCAGCTCGTTCAGGTCGAGGAGGCGGTGGCGCTGGATGGTCTGGGATAAGAAGTATAAATAGATGGTCATCGCCACGTTGGCGAAGGGCGGCGGCGGCCAGCCGGCGAGGCGGATGAGCAGCTCGCCAAACGACAGCCCGACGCAGAGGGCGGCGCCCACCCAGAGGTAGAAGAGGCGCGCCCGCTCGGTGCGGCTGGCGGCGCGGCGCATGCGCGCGTAGAGCAGGCTGACGGCGGCGGTGAGCAGGACGAAGACGGCGCCGGCGGCGGTCACCCGGGCGGCGGGCACCATCCCCAGGGGCGAGAGCGCGACGGCGGCGGTGGCCACCGCGGTGACGGCAGCCATGCGCCGCAGGCCGCCCGCCTTTCCCGCCGACTCGCCCTGGAACTCGACGATGAAGCCCAGCACCGCCGCCGGAATGAAGCCGGCGGCCGCCAGCGCGAGGCGCATCGGCCAGGGCTTGGTGCCGAAGAGCCCGTTGAGGAAATCGCCCAGCTGGTAGGCGAGGAGCGAGAGGTTGAGGAGCGCGAACGCCGTCCACAGCCGCGTGCGCCCCTGCCGGAGCAGCATCGCCACCGCCAGCGCGAGGCAGACCACCGCGGCCAGGAGCGCGCTCTGGGTTCGTGCGTCCACCCTCGGAGGCTAACACTTCCGCCCGCTTGTTCAGCAGCGGAATGCACGGTGGACCGTTAGAGGTTCGCACACTGGACGCACCGGCCAGCGAGTGTCATTTTCCGGCCCAGCGAGCAGGCGAGCCCGAACCGAATGTCCCGAAGAATTGTCGCAATCGCGTCGGTGGCGCTGCTCTGCGCGGCGGGCACGGCTGCGCGCGCGGAGGCCCGCGACGAAGACGCCGTCGCGCTGGGCCCGGCCTTCGACGACGCCAGGCTCGAGCCGTACTTCACCTCGCCCGCGCTCAAGTCGGCGCTGAGCGAGCTGCAAGCCGGCCGCGCCGCCAGCGCGCTGACCTTCCTTCCGTCCAGGCCAAAGGACGCGCCAACCCGCTGGCTGAAGGCGCTCTCCCTGCGCGGCGCCGATCAGCCGCGTCCGGCGCGCCTGCTCTTCGAGGAGCTCGCCGCCGCGGGAGGACCGCTCGCGGATCGCGCGCTGCACCTCGCCGGCCTCTGCGCGGTGGAGGAAGGCAACGGCGCCGCGGCGGAGCGGCTCCTGGCGCAGGTCTCGGCGCGCTACGTGGACGCGGACCAGGCCATCTTGGAGCGGGCGCGGCAGCTGACCAAGGCGCGCGTCGCCGGGCCTGCCACCGCCGAGCGCATCGAGCAGATCCTGCTGCCCATCTTCGAGGGGAAAGTCCACGCTGACCAAGGCGCCGCGCACCTGATCGCGGGCGACGCGCAGTTGGCCGCCGGCGCGAAGGAGAAGGCGCGCGCGCACTACCGGGCGTCGTGGGTCGAGCGGCCCTTGTCGCTCGCGGCCGAGAGCGCGCGCGAGCGGGAACGCCAGCTG
>JANXXR010000373.1 GCA_025350525.1 Deltaproteobacteria bacterium | reverse complement strand
CGCCGAACAGGTTGCTGGGGACCGCGGTGATGAAATCGCACCCGTACTGCTGGCGGTAGTACTGGCAGAGGCGCAGGCCGGCGACCTTGGCGATTGCATAGCCTTCATTGGTGGGCTCGAACGGTCCGGTGAGGAGCGAGGTCTCCTGGATCGGCTGCGGCGCTTCCTTCGGGTAGACACATGAGCTGGCGACGAAGAGCAGCTTCTTCACGCCTCTGCGCCGGCTTCCTTCGATCACGTGGTTCTGGATCTGCAGGTTCTGCAAGAGGAAGTCGGCCGGCGCGTCGATGTTGGCCTTGATTCCGCCCACCTTGGCCGCGCAGAGGAAGACGTAGTCCGGCTTCTCCGCTTCGAGGAAGGCGAGCGTCTCGGCCTGACGGGTCAGGTCGAGCTCGTTGCTGGTGCGCAAGAGGAGGTTTTCGTAACCGAGCTTCTTCAGCCTGCGCACCACCGCCGAGCCGAGGAGGCCGCGGTGGCCGGCGACGTAGATCCGCGCGTCCTGCTTCATTTGCGCGCCTCGGGCGCGGCGCTTTCGCCGCTGAGCAGCGCGTACTGCTGGGCGCGCTTCCTTCCCCCGGTCGAGGGCCCGACCACGTACTTGGTCAGGATCCAGAAGAACGAGAGCGCACTGAGGAGACGGTTGCGCTTCACGCCCTTGGCCACCGCTGGCCGCTCGACGGTCGGGCACTCCTCGAGCTTGAGCCGTGACTCGAGCGTCAGCAGCGTCATCTCGAACATCATGCTCTCACCGTGCTCGCGCAGGCGCAGCGCCTCGAAGGCCGTCTTCTTGAAGCCGCGGAAGAGGTTGTTCGAGTCGGTGACATTGCGGCTGAAGATGACGCTGATGAGGAAGCTGAAGAACCGGTTGCCGATCGAGCGGTACGAGAGCGCGCGCGTCGTCTCGCGGCCCCCGCCGGACATGAAGCGGCTTGCGACCACCACGTCGCAACCCTGCTTCAGGCGGATGAGGACCGAGTCGATGTCGCGCGGATCGTCCGCGCCGTCGAGCCCGAGCACGACGATGTTCTCGCAGTTGGTGGAGGCCACCGCCTTGGCCAGAAGCTCGCCCTTGCCTCCGGCTTCGTGAAGCACCCGGTAACCCTTGGCGCGATAGAAGGCCGGCACGCCTTCGTCTTTGGAGGCCTCGACCACCACCTTGTCGTCGAAGGTGTCGACCGGCAGCGATTCGTACATCAGTTCGGCGGCGCGGCCGGCGTTCTTCGACATCAGGACCAGGCACGACTTTTCCTGGAGCACGGCGCGCTTCTTGAAATAGCCAGTGAAGACGTCGACGATGTATTCCTTCTCGATCTCGGTCAGGCTCTGGTGCGAGGCGATATAGAAGCCGTTCTTGTTGATCCACTTCGCGACTGGGAACTTTTCCTCCAGATCGCCGAACAGCTCCCGGTAGAAGGGCTGGTTGATCAGCGGCAGCATGTCGCGCGTCTCGATGCCGCGCTCCTCGAGGTGCCGGACCAAGGCCTGCTTCGGCTCGTTCTTGAGCACGATCGGGAACATCATGAACGCATGCCCCGACTCGGGGCGGATGCGGGGCAGCTGGAGCTTGTCCTGGAGGTGCTTGAGGCGCGATTGGAAGAACGCGCCGTTGGCCCGCCGCTTGGCCAGCATCTCTTCGCGCTCCTCGAACTCGGCGAGGCCCAGGGCGCCTTCCATCTCGGTGACGCGGAAGCTGTAGCCCATCTGGATGAAGGAGAAGCGGCGCTGGATGATCAGCTCCATCTCCTCCTTCGACTTGTTCTTGTCGTCGTCGATGCTGATGTAGATCGAGTCACGGCCGTGGTTCATCAACGAGCGCAGCGCGATGGCGAGCTCTGGGTCGTTGGTGGTGCACAACCCGCCGACGCCGGTGACGAGGAGATGCGCGACGTAAGTGGAGAAGCAGCCGATGTCGCCGAAGCTGCCCACCGACTTGCCCTGGTAGCGGGTGAACATCGTCTCGCATGAGTCTTCGATCATCCGCAGGCCGTGTCTCCGGGCGATCGCGGAGATCTTCTCCATCTCGCAGGGCAAGCCGAAGAGGTGCACCGGGATGATGCAGCGGGTCCGCGGCGTGATGGCGGCCTCGATCTTGTCGGGATCGAGCTCGTAGTAAATCGGGTCGATATCGACGAACACCGGCTTCAGGTTGAGCTGCAGCACGATGTTCGAGGTGGCAATAAAAGTCACCGCGGGAAGGATGACCTCGTCGCCGTCAGCCCACTTGCCTTTGTTCTTCAGCGCCGCCAGCGCGATGAGCAGGCTGCAGGTGCCGCTGTTGGTCATGATGGCGAAGCGGCAGTCGTGCGCCGCCGCGAACAGCCTCTCGAACTTCTGCGTGTAGGGGCCGTAGGAAAGCCGCTCGGAGGTGAGGACGTCGTTGACGTAACGGCGCGCCCGGGCGCTGATCTTGAAATTGCCGACACCGATCATGGGCGCGCATCCTATGGTGAAAATGTCAGGCTCTCAAACCTCTTTTCAACGGAGGCGAAGTCGAGAGAAGGACGCTGCTCAACCCTTGAGCTTCGCCGTCGGGCCGACCATCTCCTCCGGGCGGACCCAGGCGTCGAACTGCTCGGAAGTGACGAAGCCGAGCTTGAGGGCCGCGGCCTTCAAGGTGCTGCCTTCCTTGTGCGCGGTCTTGGCGATCTTGGCCGCCTTGTCGTAGCCGATGTGCGGATTGAGCGCGGTCACCAGCATCAGCGACTCGTGCAGCATCTTGTCGATGCGGGCGCGGTCGGGCTCGATGCCCACCGCGCAGTTGTCGTTGAAGCTGCGGCAGGAGTCGGCGATCAGCCGGGCCGACTGCAGGAAGTTGTGGATGATGAGCGGCTTGTAGACGTTCAACTCGAAGTTGCCCGAGGCGCCGCCGAAGTTGATGGCCACGTCGTTGCCGAAGACCTGGCAGCAGGCCATGGTCATGGCCTCGCTCTGGGTCGGGTTCACCTTGCCGGGCATGATGCTGGAGCCGGGCTCGTTCTCGGGGATGCGCAGTTCGCCGATTCCGCAGCGTGGGCCGGAGGAGAGCCAGCGCACGTCGTTGGCGATCTTCATCAGCGAGGCCGCCAGCGTCTTGAGCGCGCCGTGGGCGAAGACCAGCGCGTCGTGGGTAGCGAGCGCCTCGAACTTGTTGGGCGCCGAGGTGAAGGGATGCCCGGTCCGCCGCGACAGCTCCTTGGCGACGCGGTCGGCGAACTCCGGGTGCGCATTGAGCCCGGTGCCCACCGCCGTCCCGCCCAGCGCCAATTCGCGCAGGTGGTGCAGCGCGCTCTCGACATGGCGCAGGCCGTGATCGAGCTGCGCCACCCAGCCGCTGATCTCCTGCCCCAGCGTCAGCGGCGTCGCGTCCTGCAGGTGCGTGCGCCCGATCTTGACGATGGCCGCGAACTCCACCGACTTGCGCGCCAGCGTATCGCGCAGGAGCCGCACCGCGGGGATCACCTGGTCGACGATCGAGGGCACCGCTGCGACGTGCATCGCCGTCGGGTAGACGTCGTTGGAGGACTGGCCCTTGTTGACGTCGTCGTTGGGATGGACGAGCCGCTCCTCGCCGCGCTGCCCTCCCAGGATCTCGCTGGCGCGGTTGGCCAGCACCTCGTTCATGTTCATGTTGGTCTGCGTGCCCGAGCCCGTCTGCCAGACGGCGAGCGGGAACTGGCCGTCGTGCAGGCCGCGAACCACCTCGTCGGCCGCGTCCAGGATGGCCTTGCCCTTCTTCGAGTCGAGGACCCCGAGGTCCAGGTTCACCTGCGCGGCGGCGCCCTTCACCTGCGCCAGCGCCTGCAGCAGCGCGGGCGGCATCTTCTCGGTGGAGATCTTGAAGTTCTGCAGCGAGCGCTGCGTCTGCGCGCCCCAGAGCGCGTCGGTGGCCACTTCGATGGGGCCGAAAGTGTCTTTCTCGATGCGCGTCGCCATTGGGGTCTCCCTTGTGCGCGCGCTGCATAGCGCCGTTGCCCATCTTCGACAAGCCGCCTGCAGTTTCCTTGACCGGTTGCCGTTCCACCGTACCTTCGCACGATGCTCTGTGTTCGCTGCTCGCACGCCCTGCCGCCCCGAGCCGATCGGTGCGTGCGGTGCTTCGCCCTGAACCCCGAAAACCGGCCGGCGCCAGTGGCGATCTGCTTCGATGACGAGCGGACGCCCGCGCCGCCGGCCCCCGCCGTGACCGAGCCCGACCCTGCGCCGGTGCTGACGCCCCGCTTCGCGCTGCCGCCCGAGCCCCGCCCGGCGCCGGCCCCGACGACCCTTGCGCCGCGCCCGGCGTCCACCACACTTGCGCCGCGCCCGGCGTCCACCACGCTTGCGCCGCGCCCGGCGTCCACCACGCTTGCGCCGCGCCCGGCGTCCACCACACTCGCGCCGCGCCGGGCGCCCAAGCCCGCGCTACCGTTCGACTTCGAGCCGGCCTTCACGCTCGGGGCCGGGCTCCCGGTCGAGCTTTCCCTCGACGAACATCCCCAGCGAGCTCCCGCCGCGCCGCCAGCGCCGCCAGCGCCACCGCCGCCGCGGACGCTGTCGCGCGCCTCCGCTGGCGGCCTCCTGCTCGCCTGGTCGATGGACCTCGCGCTCCTCGTCGCCGCCGACGCTGCCTGCATCGCCGCCAGCTTTCGCGCCGGACATGTCCGCTATCCGCTCGACTTCCTCCGCGAGACCGCGCCGCTCTTCGGCGCGCTCTTCGTCCTCACCGCCGTCGCCTACGCGGCGCTGCTCACCGCGCTCTGCGGCCGCACTCCGGGAATGGTCCTGGCCGGCCACCACCTGCGCAGGCTCGACGGCAGCGCGCCCACGACTTCGGAAGCCATGCTGCGCGCCGCGCTCGCGCTTCCCTCCGCGGCGCTGGGGCTCTTCGGCTTCGCCCTCGCGCTCTTCGACCGCCGCGGCCAGTCGCTGCACGACAAGCTCAGCGGCTGCATCACGGTCGTTGACTGATCTCCTCCCGGGCCGCTAAAACGCCTCCGTGCCCGAAGAGAAGCAGTACGTACTGCCGATGCCGCAGCGCCGCGGGGTGATGTTCTTCCTCTTGGCCAACGTGTTCGCGTTCGCGCTCTGCGGCTGCATCTGGGCCCTCATCTGGTACGGCGACTTCTTCACCGGCGCCGCCGACGCGGTCTGGAGCTTTCTCGCCACGCACTCGGGCTGGACGGTGGGCGCGGCGCTGAGCCCGCTCTTCGCCGCGCTGGTGCTGGGCTACGGCTACGCGCGCCGCGCCATGGCCCGCCGCGCCCGCGAGAAGGCCGAAGAGCTGGCCGCCGCCGCCGCCCGGATCGGGACGCAGCTCCCTCAGGCCTGAGTTGCTGGCCGCGCTGCTCCTCGCCGCTTCGGTCTCGGGCGCGTCCTTCGTGCCCGCCGACGTCCAGGGCGCCCTCGTGCTCCAGGGCACCTCCGGCCTGCGCGCGATGCTGGACACCGCCGGCCGCCGCGCCTCGCTGGCCTCGCCCGAGTCGGTGGGCGGGATGCTGCGCGAGCGGGTCGGCGTCGATCTGCTGGCCGAGCAGCCGCAGTGGTCGCTCGCCCCGCGCGGGCCGCGGGCGCTGGTCTTCACGCGCGACTCCATCGGCCTCTCGGCGCCGGTGACCAACGCCAAGGCGGCGCGGGCGGCGCTCGAGGCGTGGCTCGGTCCTTCACGGCCGACGCGCCCGAAGCCCCTCAAGGGGCCGCTCGCCGCCGGGGACCGCGCCGGGATGATCGCGCCGGTGGGCGGATCGCAGCGGCTCCTCACCGCCACCGGGCGGCACGCGGCGGCGCTGGTGAGCGCGCTGGCCCATCCGTCGCCGTTCTCGCGCGACAAGGCGCTCCTCGCCCATGCGACCGGGCCGCTGTGGCTCTACCTCAAGGGAGACGGACCGCTGCGGGCGGCCCTTTTTACTCTCGAGGCGACGGCGACCGGGCTCACCGCCCGGGGCCTGGTGGTGCCGGTGCGCGAGCCGATCCTGTCGGGCGGCGCCCCCAAGCCCTGCGAGGCTGGACCGCCGGGCTGCCTGCGCGCAGGCCTCGGCCCCAGCGGCCGCGGGCTCCTCTCGATGTTCTTGGCGCAGGTCGAGCAGCCGATGCCGTCGGGAAACAGCGTCGTCGTCCGGCTCGACGGCATCGACGTGCAGCAGCTGGCCGGCGACCGATCCTTGCCCCGCGCGCTGCGCATCTCGACCTCCAATGCCGAGCCGCAGCCCGGACCCGCGCTGCTGGGCCAGCTCGACGCGGCGGCCCTCGACGCGGCGCTGGCGACGATGTCGCCCCTCGACGCCCTGCGCGGCTCGCTGGCGGCGGGCGCCTACGCCGGGCACCTTCTCTATGGTCCGCTCTTCCGCAACTCCGGCCCGCTGTCGGTGACGGGGACCGCTGCGAAGAACGGCGCCGAGTTCGTGCTGCAGCTCCCCCTCCGCTGACCGGCCCGGAGGCACCCTCTGCCGCCCTCCTCGAAAAAAAAATTATTTTTTTTGGGGGGGCCGGGACTGGTGTCCCCCTAGGGGTTGGGACCGAAGCCACGCACCGCCTCGGCGACGGCCCGGGCAGGGAAACTCAAGCCAACCCTCTGTGGCCTCCGTGGTGCGCTTTTACTAGGGGCCGTCGTAGATGCCGACTGCGCCGCGCCGGAAGGCCACGATCACCCGGCGGTGCGGGCCCGCGGTGTCGATCTGGATGTCCCAGACGGCGCTCCCGGCGTTGCCCCCCAGGGCGGCTCCCGCGTACTGCAGCATGGAGCCGTCCGGCATCATGCGGGTCAGGCCGTGCCCGTCGCGGTAGCCGATCCAGACGCTCTCGTCGGAGGGATCGCGCACCACCGCTCCCAGCTGCGCGCTGGGCAGGTACTTGGTGACATCGCCGAGCAGGTGCCCGTCGTGGTCGATGTGCCGCAGCCCATTGGTGGACGAGCCGACCCAGGCGTCGCCGCCCTTCATCGCCGCGATGCCGCTCACGCGGTCGAAGTTCCAGTCGGCAGGGTTGCGCGCATCGGGCTCGCGGGAGTGCCAGTCGCCGTGCGGCGGATCCCAGCGCTCGCCGATGGGGTCCGGCCAGATGTCCATCCGGTTCCAGTAGGCGGCCTGCGCAGGCAGGTCGGTGGCGATGTTGCCGGCGGTGGCGATGTTGCCGGCGGTGGCGCTGCTGCTGGCGTAGAGCTCGGTGCGCGGCTGCGCCTTCCAGTAGTCGCCGCCCTCCTCGCCGAAGCGGAAGCGCGTGGTCCGGATCATTCCGCCGAACCAGAGGTCGAAGACGGTGGCGCCCAGCGTGTCCTTGTGCGGGACGGTGTCGAGCGCGAGGCCGTAATAGGCGTCGGTCATCATCCAGCCGTGGACGTCGTTGATCCCCGGGTGGACGTGCTCCCAGACGGAGGCGTCGGTGAAGCCG
>JANXXR010000371.1 GCA_025350525.1 Deltaproteobacteria bacterium | reverse complement strand
GGACGGAGGAGAAGGCCGAGGGCCGCGTCGCCGAGCTCTTCCGCGAGGGAGGGCGCAAGTCGCGCGAGGTGATGATCGCCAAGGCCGCGCCCGAGAAGGGGCATGCGCGGCTGGTGCAGGGCGACAAGTTCGTGCGGCCGTCGAAGCCGTGGAGCCACCTGGTCGAGCAGGCGGTGGGCGAATACCTCGAGAGCCTGAAGCAGCTGAAGGCGCCCGAGGCGCCGCGGGGCTGGGAGATCCTCGACGTCGCCTACCGCTTCAAGGGCACCGGCTCTTTGGGGCGGCTGCGCTTCACGGCGCTGCTCGGCCACGGGGCCGAGCGCCGCGCCGTCGAGTTGAAGGAGGCCCGCTCCTCCGCCCTGGACGACGCCCGCGGCCTTCCCCCGCTGCGCGACCGGGCGCGGGTGCAGACGGCGTCGATCCGCAGGCTGCAGGGAGATCCCTGGCCGCGGGTGGCCGCCACCTCTTTCGGCAAGCTGCCCGCGCTGGGCCGCGAGAACGAGCCCGAAGAGGAGAAGCTGGGCTGCGACAAGTTCGCGCAGGGCGACGCGCACCATCTCGAGCTGAGCCTCTACGCGCGGCAGTGCGGTCAGGTGCTGGCGCGGCTGCACGCACGGAACGGGGCGCCTTCCATCCTCGGCGCGCAGTGGAGCCCCTTGGAGGCGTCGCACGCGGCGGTGGACTTCGCCGAGAAGTACGCGGCGCAGGTGGAGGCCGATCAGAAGGCCTTCCTCCGCGCCCGCGAGCAGGTGGCCAAAGAGCTCGGAGTGCAGTAAGCAGGTTTCCTTTTTTCCTGGAGGTCATGCACATGCGGAAGATCCTGTCTGCGATCGCGGTGGCGTTGATGATCGTCTTCGGCGCGCCCGGAGTGTCCTTCGCCAAGGCCAAGCCGGCCGACGCGGCGGCCTCGACCAAGAAGGCCGACAAGCTCGACCTCAACACCGCCAGCGAGGCGGAGTTGAAGGCGCTGCCCGGCATCGGCGACGCCTACGCGGCGGCGATCATCAAGGGCCGGCCGTACAAGGCCAAGGACGAGCTGCACGAGAAGAAGATCGTCCCGATGGCCACCTACAAGAAGATCCAGAGCTCGGTGATCGCCAAGCAGGCCAAGTAAGATTCGGGGACACCATGCGCAACTCGCGGGAGATCCGTATGGTGTCCCCAGATCTCCCCGATCTCAGAGCCGGTGGATCTGCATCATCGATGCCCCGAAGGTGGGCCGGTTGGGCGGCACCGCAGAGGCGATGATGATGGCCTCGCCGCGCATCGCCTCGCCGGCGCTCACCAGGGTCTGGGCAATGCTGGCGATCATCTCCTCGGTGGCCTCGAACGGCTGCCTCACCCGCCGCGCCGTCACGCCCCAGTAGAGCGCCATGCGCCGGTAGGCGACTTCAGAAGCAGTGAAGGCGACGATGCGCGCCTGCGGCCGGTACTCGGCGATCTGCCGCGCCGTCTCGCCGGTGCGGGTATAGACGCAGATGGTGCCGATGCCCAGCTGTCCCGCCGCCGCCGCGCAGGCCTTGGCGACCGCGGTGGCAAAGGTGCTCTCCCCGCGGTCGAGGATGGCCTCGGGCATCGCCTGGTAGCGCGCGCTGCGCTCCACCTCCTCGACGATGCGGGCCATGGTCTGCACCGCCTCGATGGGGTTGGCGCCGGTGGCCGTCTCCGCCGAGAGCATCACCGCGTCGGCGCCGTCGAGGACGGCGTTGGCCACGTCGCTGACCTCGGCGCGGGTGGGCTGCGGCGAGACGATCATGCTCTCCAGCATCTGCGTCGCGACGATGGCGATCTTGCCGTAGTAGTTGGTGCGCTCGATGGCGCTCTTCTGGATGAGCGGCACCCGCTCGAGCGGCATCTCCACGCCCAGGTCGCCGCGCGCGATCATCACGCCCTCGGCCAGCTGCGCGATCTCGTCGACCCGGTCCACCGCCTGCGGCTTCTCCAGCTTGGCGATGATGGGCGTGTTGGGCGCGTACCGCTTCACCAAGCGGATGTCGTCGGCCGAGCGGACGAAGCTCAAGGCCACGTAGTCCACCTCGTGCTCGAGGCCGAACTTGAGGTCCTCGATGTCCTTCGGCGTCAGCGCCGGAATCGACACCGGCGTGCCCGGCAGGTTGATGCCCTTGTGATCGGAGAGCATGCCGCCCACCACCACCCGGCAGCGGACCTCGCGGCCGGAGATGCCGATCACCTCCAGCTTGATGGCGCCGTCGTTGATGAGCACCGGGTCGCCCAGCGAGACGTCGTCGGTCAGGCCTTCGTAAGAGCAGGCGAAGCGCTGCGCGTTGCCCTGCGTGTCGGACTTGACGGTGATGACCGTCTCGGCCCCGGGCTCCAGCCGGACCTTGCCGCCCGCGATCTTGCCGACCCGGATCTTGGGCCCCTGCAGGTCGAGCAGCACGCCGATGGGCCGCCCCGCGACCTCCGCCGCCCTGCGGACCGCCCCCAGCGCGCGCAGGTGGTCGTCGTGGGTGCCGTGCGAGAAGTTGAGGCGCGCCACGTCCATGCCGGCTTCGACCAGCCTGCCGAGGGTGGGCTCTTCGCGCGACGCCGGGCCCATCGTGCAGATGATCTTCGCCTTGCGCATGCGGCAGCGAGCCTAGGGCCCCGGCACCGGCACCGCAAGCGCCGATTTCTGGTCCGCTCAGATGTGGAGCACGGGTGCAGGCGTAGGGTCGGTGCTCAGGTTGCGGGCGGCGCGGCGCTGGAGATCGCCGTCGGAGAAGGCGGCGGCGTCGAGCACGGCCGGGTCGGCGACGATGGGCGCGCCGGCCTGCAGCGCCAGCGAAAGGGCCTCGCCCGCGGCGGCCTCGACGCGCAGCTCGCGGAAGCCGGCGCCGAGCGTGACGTGTCCGCGAAACCCCTCGCGGGAGATGCCGTCGATGGAGGCGCGCAGCACCCGTCCTCCCAGCGCTTCCACCGACTGCGGCTCGAGGCCGCGCCCGCCCTTGAGGCTGCGTTCGATCAGGGCCGCCTCGGCGCGCGAGATCGGCACCGGCAGGCGGCGGCGACCGCTCACTTCCTGCAGCACCAGCACCGGCTGGCCGCCGTGGACCCGCACCAGCTCCGTGAACTTGAGCTCGACGGTCTCGGGCCGCGGCGCAGGCGAGAGCGCCCGGCAGAGGGCGCCGGTGGCGCAGGCCACCAGGATCAGCGCCACGAACGAATGCCTCGGTCCGCCCATCTTAAGAACCTATGCCGCGGCGGCGCGGAAGGAAGTGCCTACTCCAGCTCGGCGACCTCCTCCTCCTCGTCCTCCTCGTCTTCGTCCTCGCTGTCCTCCTCGTCGAGGAGCGCGGCCTTGGCCACCACCACCGGCAGCTCGTCGTAAGGGGGCGGCATGTCCTCGCTGTTCACCTCGACGGAGACGGTGAATTTCCGGCGGAGCGGGGCCAGCGCCGCGAACATCTCCTCCAGCGCGGCGACCACCACCTCCACCTGCTCGTCGGGAGCGCGCGTGCCGCAGCCGGGGCAGCGCAGGATGGGGTCCGACTGCACGTCGGAGACGTCGAGCGAGAAGGACTCCTCGCACTTCTGGCACTGAAATTCGAGCTGCATGGCGCTGCCCTCCCGGTTGCGCGACAGCATAGTCACGGTCGCGCCATGCGGAAGCGGGGTCCCGCACGGTTACCCACCCAGTCCGCCAATTGACGGTTTGACCGCCGCGCTCCTGCCTGTCAACCCGACGCAGCTTCCGTTCATCTCTGAACCGATCTGAGACAAGCAAAGCGCACCCAGGCACGGAGACGCGGAGGTTGGGTTCGTCCATACCCAGGTTTCTCCGTGCCCTCCGTGGTGCGCTTTTGCTTTGGCGGAGCTATGGTGCGCGGCCCAACGAGGTGAAGCCATGGCGACAGCGATGCCGAAGATCCCCGAGAACGGCCAGCCCATCCAGCTGAAGAACGGACGCCTCCAGGTCCCCGATCGCCCCATCCTCCCGTTCATCGAGGGCGACGGCACCGGACCCGACATCTGGCGCGCCTCGCAGCGCGTCCTCGACGCCGCGGTCGAGAAGGCCTACGGCGGCAAGAAGAAGATCGCCTGGGCGGAGGTCTACGCCGGCGAGAAGGCCAAGAACCTCTTCGACAACTGGCTCCCCGACGAGACGGTGGAGGCCTTCCGCAAGTACCTCGTCGGCATCAAGGGGCCGCTGACGACGCCGGTGGGCGGTGGCATCCGCTCGCTCAACGTGGCGCTGCGCCAGATGCTCGACCTCTACGTCTGCCTGCGGCCGGTCCGCTGGTTCAAGGGCGTGCCCAGCCCGGTGAAGCGGCCCGAAAAAGTCTCGATGGTGATCTTCCGGGAGAACACCGAGGACATCTACGCCGGCATCGAGTACGCGGCCGGCTCTGCCGAGGCGCAGAAGATCCTCGACTTCTGGGCCAAGGAGTTCCCCAAGGACTTCAAGAAAATCCGCTTTGGCACCGCGCAGGCCGGCGCCGAATGGCAGAAGCAGCTCGAGACCATCGGCGCGCCGCACCGCGAAGTGCAGGTGCAGGTCGGCGTCGGCCTCAAGGCGGTGAGCTACCTCGGCACCGAGCGCCTCGTGCACAGCGCCATCGGCTACGCCATCCAGAACAAGAGCAAGAGCGTCACGCTGGTGCACAAGGGCAACATCATGAAGTTCACCGAGGGCGCCTTCCGCGACTTCGGCTACCAGGTGGCCCGGGAGTTCTACGGCGCGCAGGAGATCGACGGCGGGCCGTGGTGCAAGATCCCGGCGGGCAAGCCGGGCGCGGGCCTCGTCATCAAGGACGCCATCGCCGACATCACGCTGCAGCAAGTGCTGACGCGGCCGGAGGACTTCGACGTCATCGCCACCCTCAACTTGAACGGCGACTATCTGAGCGACGCCCTGGCGGCGCAGGTGGGCGGCATCGGCATCGCGCCGGGCGGCAACATCAACAACCTCTCCGGCCACGCCATCTTCGAGGCCACCCACGGCACCGCGCCCAAGTACGCCAACCAGGACAAGGTGAACCCGGGCTCGGTGATCCTCTCCGGCGAGATGATGTTCCGACACCTCGGCTGGAACGAGGCGGCCGACCTGATCATCAAGGGCATGGACGGCGCCATCGGCGCGAAGACGGTGACCTACGACTTCGCCCGGCAGATGACGGCCGACGGCGTCCAGGGCGTCCGCGAGCTGAAGTGCTCGGAGTTCGGCGAGGCCATCGTCAAGCACTTCTGATGAAGACGCTCATCTGGCTGGGCGTCTTCGTTGGATCTGCGCTGGGCGGGTGGATCCCCACGCTGCTCGGCGCCGATCTGCTGTCGCTCTGGGGCGTGCTGGGCAGCGTCCTCGGCGGGCTCGCCGGCATCTGGGTCGGTCTGCGGGCGGGCCGCGCCCTGGGCGTCTAGGAAAACAGGGCTTCGATCTCGCTGGCGTATTTCTGGGCGACGACCTTCCGCTTCAGCTTGAGCGTCGGGGTGTATTCGCCGCCGGCCACCGAGAACTGCGCTGGCAGCACCTTGAACTTCTTGATGGTCTCGTAGCGCGCCAGCGTGCCGTTGATCTTCTCGATCTCGCTGCCGACGTGGGCGACGAACTCCGCGTCCTGCGCCTTTTCCATGGCCTGCGGCACGATCAGCGCCGCCAAATACTTGCGCGCGTCGCCCACCACCACCGCCTGGGCCACCCCGGCGATGCGCCCCAGCTGCGCCTCGAGGTTCTGCGGCGAGACGTTCTTGCCGCCGGAGGTAATCAATAAATCTTTTTTTCGATCGGTGATGCGCAGGTAGCCGTACGCGTCCAGCTCGCCGACGTCGCCGGTGTGGACGAAGCCCTGCGGGTCGAGCGCCTCGGCGGTAGCCGCCTGGTCCTTGTAATAGCCGAGGAAGGTGTGGGGGCCGCGGGTGAGGATCTCTCCGTCGGGGGCGATGCGGATCTCGATGCCTTCCTCGGCGCGGCCGACGGTGCCGGGCCTGCGCGCGCCGGGCAGGTTGGCGGTGCCCATGGCGGTGGTCTCGCTCATGCCCCACATGTCGAGGACGGGAAGGCCGAGGCTGTCGAAGAAGTCGAGCGTGGCCCTGGGCATGGCGGCGGCGCCCGTGACGCAGAGTCGGGCGCGGTCGAGGCCGAGCCTTCCCCGCACTTTGGAGAGGACCAGCTTGTCGGCGATGGCCCCGCCCGACTTGCGCGCCCAGCCGAAGAGCCGCTGCCGCAGCCTGGGCGACTGGGCGACGCCTTCCTCCAGCCGGCCCTGCAGCTTCTCCCAGACCCGCGGCACGCCGAAGAAGATGGTGGGCCGCGCCGCCCGCAGGACGTTGCCCAGCTGCTCGAGGTCGGGGCAGAACCAGACGGCGGCGCCGCTGATGGTCGGGCCGTGGATGGAGATCATCTGCTCGGCGACGTGGCTGAGCGGAAGGTAGCTGATGATCACGTCGCGCTCGTTGACGTCGCCGATGCGCTGCGCCGTCTGCGCCGCGAAGAGGACGGCGCGGTGCGAGAGCATGACCGCCTTGGGCGGGCCGGTGGTGCCGCTGGTGTAGATCAAGGTGGCGAGGCCGTCGGGCTCGAGCGTCCGCAGCCGGTCGTCCACGGCGCTCCCGGGCGTGGCGTCGCCGCGGGCGAGGAAGTCCGCCCAGGTGAGCACGTCGGCCGCGTCGGACGTGCCCTCGAGCAGCACGAACCAGCGCAGCTTCGGCGGCCGCTGCGAGCGCAGCTTCTCCAGCTGGGCCCGGTCGGCGACGACGGCGACCACCGCCTCCGAGTGGCCGGCGACGTAGACGGCGACCTCCGCCGTGACCGTCGGGTAGATGGGCGCCGGCACCGCGCCCGCCGCGATGGCGCCGAGATCCGCCTGCACCCACTCCGGCCGGTTGGGCCCGACGATGGAGACGGCGTTGCCGGGCTGGACGCCGAGCGCGATCAGGGCGCGGGCCACCTGCCGCACCGTGCCTCCGGCCTCGGCCCAGGAGATGTCGCGGGCGCCCGACTTCCAGCAGAGCCGCGGGCCCAGCCGCGCCGAGGTCGCGAAGAAAGTCTCGATCGAGGTCATGGCGGCAGCCTATCCGAAGCCGCGCAGGGTTGCGCGCGAGGGCGACAAGGCGTAGGAAGCGCCCGCCTTCACGCGGAGGCACCGGCTTCTCTGGAGGAGCACCCATGGCTCGCAGGAAGATCGCCCTCATCGGCGCAGGTCAGATCGGCGGCAACCTCGCACTCCTCGCGGCCCAGAAGGAGCTCGGCGACATCGTCCTCTTCGACGTGGTCGAGGGCGTTCCCCAGGGCAAGGCGCTCGACCTGATGCAGTCGCGCGCCATCGACGGCTACGACGTCAAGATCACCGGCACCAACAAGTACGACGAGGTGGCCGGCGCCGACGTGGTGATCGTCACCGCGGGCATCCCTCGCAAGCCCGGCATGAGCCGCGAGGACCTGCTCGGCGTCAACCTCAAGATC
>JANXXR010000348.1 GCA_025350525.1 Deltaproteobacteria bacterium | reverse complement strand
CCGGCGAGCAGCTCCGGCGCGAGGTAGCCGGGCGTGCCCAGCACCGCCGTGCTCGAGGTCAGCCGCGCCTGCCCCGCCACGCGCGCAAGGCCGAAGTCGAGCAGCTTGACGACGCCGCCCGAGGTGACGAAGACGTTCTGCGGCTTGAGGTCGCGGTGGACGACGCCGGCTGCGTGGGCGCAGTGGAGCGCGGCGCAGATCTGGCGGGCGATCCGGCGCGCGGCGGGCGAAGGCAGCGGGCCCTCTTCGAGGAGCAGTGCGTGGAGCGTGCCTCCCCGCAGGAGCTCCATGCTGAAGAAGGGCCGACCGCCGTGCTGGTGCAGGTCGAAGACGCGGACGATGCCCGGATGGTCGAGCCCGCGGGTGATGGGCAGCTCGCGGCGGAAGCGCTCGGCGACCAGCGGGCTTTCGGCGAGGTGCGCGTGGAGGATCTTGATCGTCACCTCGGCGCCGCAAAACCGATCGCGGGCGGCGAAGACTTCGGCCAGGCCGCCTGAGCCCAGCCGACGGAGGAGCTCGAAGCGGCCGGCGAGCAGCTGGCCGGCGTCGAAGGCGGCGGGGTCGCGGCAGGGCGCTTCATGGAGTGCTGAAGTCCGCACGCGGGAACGACCCCGCGTAGAACGCGACGGCCACCGAGCCGACGCTCCTGCCGTCGGGCAGGCGGACCTGCACCTCGCGCGGGCCGGCCCTTTGCGAAGAGAAGGTGGCGGCGGCCGCGCCCTGCGCGTCGGTGACGGCGCAGTCGGCGCCGCCGAAGAAGACGCGCACTCCGCGAACCGGCGCTCCTTCGGCGTCGCGCAGCAGGACCTTCACGCGCACCCTGGCAAAGTCATCGGCCCGCGCTTCACACGGCCCGCAGCTGACCTCGCTCCTCGCGACATCGGGCCGCTGGGAACCACTGCAGCAGCAGAGAACCAGAAGGAGGGCGACGCGCATGCTCCGGTGCAAGAGCACGTCCCATGCCGACGCTCTTCGCACGCGCCGGCCCGAAGCCTGGAGCCTCAGGCATCAGGCATCAGGCATCAGGCGTCAGGCGTCAGACCTCAGGCGCCGGGCTGTTCCGTCACCGTTACGTAACACCGCGCAACACCCGCGTAGCAGCTCACCGCCGCCCACCGCGCCGCGGAATTGCGCGGTTTTGCCGCTGGCACGCCGGCTGCTCTTGCACCGCTTCCAGACGGGCCGGCAGCCCGGAAGGAGGCGCGATGATCATCGAGGAGCTCGACCCCGCGGCAGCGCAGGAGTGGGACGCGTACGTCGCTTCAAAGGCGGACGCGAACTGCTACCATCTGCACGGCTGGCGCGCAGTCGGCGAGCGGGGCTACGGCCTGCGCGCGCCATTTCTGGCTGCGCGGGCGCGGCCGCGGGGCGAGCTGCTCGGAGTGCTTCCGCTCTTCTTCGTCGAGGGTGCGCTCTCGCGGGGCTACGCCACCACCGGGCTCTTCGGCGCCTACGGGCGCGTGCTCTGCGAGAGCGAGGAGATCGGCCGCGCGCTTCTGGAAGAGGCCTCGCGGCGGGCGGCGCGGGCGGGCCTCGGGTCTTTGCGCTGCAAGGCGCTGGGCGACGAGCCCTGCGCGCCCGGCTTCACGCCGCTGCCGCACTGGGTGGTGGCCAAGCTGCCGCTGCCCGCGACGGCGGACCAGGCGTGGGACGGACTGCGCGGCAAGGTCCGCAACTGCATCCGCAAGGCGCAGCGCTTCGGCTTCGAGGTGCAGGACGGCGAGGTGGCCGGCTTCTACGACGTGCTCGCCGAGAACATGCACCGCAAGGGCAGCCCCATCTACGGGCTGCGGCTGATGCGCGCGCTGGTCTCGGCGTTCGGTCCGGCGGCGGGCGTGATCACGCTGCGGCACGAGGGCCGCATCGTCTCGGGCGCGGTGACGCTGGCCTTCAAGGGCGTGGTGACGGTGCCCTTCGCCTCGTCGCGGCCGGGCAGCTTCCATATGAACCCGAACAACCTCCTCTATTGGGAGATCATCTCGCGCGCCTGCGCCGCTGGACTGTACACGCTGGACTTCGGGCGATCGCTGCGCGACTCGACGCCGCTCGACTTCAAGCTGGGCTGGGGCGCGGTGGCGACGCCGCAGCCGCTGCTGGTGCGGACGCTGCGGGGCAGGGCGCCACGCATCGACGCCGAGGCGCCGCTGGTGCGCGGGCTGGTGGCGCTCTGGCAGCGGCTGCCGCGCAAGCTCGCCGATCTGCTCGGCCCCTGGGTCTGCCAGCGGTTCCTGGCGTGAGCGAGGCCCTGGGCATCCCGCAGGCGCGGCCGCGGTGGATCCTGCAGGCGGCGGGCTGGGCAGTGGCCGCGGCGCTGGTCCTGCTCGCGGCGCGGCGGATCGATCTGCCCGGACTGTCCGCGGCGTTGCGCGGGGCGCAGGCATGGCCGCTCGCGCTGGCGGTCCTCTGCAACGTGGTGGCGAACACGCTGGCGCGGGTGCGGCGCTGGGAGGCGCTGTTGCGCCCGCTGCCGCATGGGCCGCGGCGCGCAGGCTCCTTCGATCTCGCGCGCCTGCTCTACGCCGGCTACGCGGTCAGCAACCTCTTGCCGGCGCGCGCGGGCGAAGCGGTGCGGGTGCTGGGGCTGCACCGGCGGCGCGGATATCCGGTGGCGGGGCTGGTCGGAGTGCAGCTCGCCGAGAAGGTGATCGAGACGCTCAGCCTCGGGCTCCTCTGCGGCCTGCTGGCGCTGACCTCCGGTCCGGGCCGCTTGCCGCTCGCGGTGGGCGGCGCGCTGGCCCTGGGCGGGGTGGTGTTGCTGCTCGTCCTGCCGCGGCGGATGCCGGGGATCGAGGAGGCGCACGGCAAGGTCGCGGCTTTCTTGCAAGCCCTCCTGGGCGCGCTGCGCACGGTGCACGCGCGCCGCTCGTGGCTGCGCAGCCTCCTCTGGTCGCTGCTCTCCGACACCACCGATCTCTTGCTGGTGGGCCTCTGCCTGCGGGCCCTCGGCATCGACGCGCCGCCCGCGGCGTGGGCGCTGGTGCTCTTCACGGTGAACCTCGCCATCCTCCTGCCTTCGACGCCCGCGCAGGTGGGGATCCTCGAGGCGGGCGCGGTGGTGGCGCTCTCCGCCGCGGGAGTTCCTGCGGCGCCGGCGCTGGCCTTTGCCCTCGCTTACCACGCCGTCCACCTGCTGCCGACGACGGCGCTGGGCCTGACGGGTCTCGTCCTGCCTTGGGAGCCATCTTGAAATGGGGATTGATCTTCAGCGCGCTCCTGGCCGCGGCGCTGGCGGCCACGCTGCCGGTGCGCACCGACTTCGCGCGGCTTTTGCCGGCGGATGCGCCCTCGGTGGAGGCGCTCCACGCGCTGCTCTCGCGGATGCGCTCGACCGCCGTCGTCGAGGTGGGGATCGCGGCCAGCGATCCGCACGCCGCGCAAGAGTTTGCCGAGCGCCTGGCAAGGGACCTGCGCGTCTCGGTGCCGCCCTCGCTCCTGCGCGAGGTGGACGACGACGACGCGCCCCTGCGCCGCTTCGCCTGGGACCAGCGCTTCCTGCGCCTTCCGATCGCCTCGCTGCGGGCCGCCCGGGCGGAGATCGCGCTCTCGGCAAATCCGCTCTACCTCGGGCTCGAAGAAGACGGCGGCGATGGGCTGCAGCAGTTGCTCCGGCAGGAGCGCGACCTGCGCGCGGCCACCGTCGACCGTGCGCCCGGCTACGTCGGCGAGGGCGGCCGCCTGCGCATGCTGGTGGTGCGCGCCCCCTTCGGCGACTCCGAGCCGGCCAAGGGCAAGGCGCTGCTCGAATCCATCCGCGGCGCCGTCGCGCGCCTCGGGCCGCCAGCGGGAGTCTCGGTCGGCTACGCGGGCGACGTGGTCACCGCGGCGCTCGAGCACGACCTGGTGCTGCGCGACGTCTTGCTCACCGCCGTGCTCTGCCTGGTGCTGGTGCTGGCGGTGCTCCGCTTCGCCTTCCGCTCGACGCGGGCGGTGCTGGCCCTGGCAGGCGCGCTGGCGGTGGGCTGCGCCTGGACCTTTGCCTTTGCGCGCCTTGCCGTCGGCGAGCTGAACTCGGCCACGGCCTTCCTCGGCCCGATGGTCGCGGGCAACGGCATCAACGCCGGCATCATCTTGATGGTCCGCTATCTCGAGCAGCGGCGCTCCGGCACGGCCCACCCGGCAGCGCTGCGGGCCGCCGTTCGCGGGACGCTGGGCCCGACGCTCCTCGCCTCCGCCTGCGCCGCTGCGGCGGACCTCTCGCTCCTGACCACGCGCTTTCGCGCCTTCAGCGAGTTCGGCGCCATCGCCGCCGCCGGCATGGCGCTCTGCTGGCTCTCGACTTTTCTGATCTTGCCGCCGCTGCTCGACTTCTTCGAGGCGCGCCGCGCGCTCCAGCCGCCCGGACGCGAGGAGCTGGGCGCGTCGCCTCCTTCGCTCGCCTGGGCAGCGCTCGCGGGCGTTCTGGCGCTGGGCCTCGCCGCGATGGGACTGCGCGCGCTGCCGGTCACCTTCCAGGACGACCTGCGCTCGCTGCGCAGCAGGTCGCTTCCGCAGAGCGAGGCGGGCCTGTGGAGCCGGCGCCTCGACGCCTCCTTCGGCAAGAACCAGGCGGGCGGCTTCTTCATCGGCGCGCAGTCGCCCGGCGAAGTCCAGGCGGTGCTCGACGCCCTCGCCGCTGTCGAGAGAGCGCGACCTCCCGGCGAGCGCGTCTTCGGCAAGATCGACGCGCTCCCGACCGTGCTCCCCGGCACCGCGGACCAGCAGCGCGAGCGCATCGCCTTGCTCACGTCGTTGCGGCGCGAGGCAGGCAAGCGGCTTCCGCCGGAGCTGGTGCCGCCCGACGATCTGGTGCCGCTCACCGCCGCCGATCTTCCACCCGCGCTGCAGCAGGCGTTCACCGAGGCGGACGGCCGCCAGGGCCTGCTGCTCGTCGTGCACCCGGGCCCGGCCTTCGACGGCTGGAGCGTGCAGGGGATCCGCCGCGCCGTTGGCCTCTTGCGCGGGCTGCGACTGCCGGCCGGCGTGCAGATCAGCGGGCCCGAGGTGATCTTCGCCGACATGATGCGCGAGGTGGAGACCGCGCTGCCCCGCGCCGCGCTCCTCTCCGCGGCGCTGGTCGCGGCGGTGCTGCTGCTGATGTTCGGCGCCTCGGTCGAAGGCGCGGTCGCGCTCTTTTCCCTCGCGGCCGGCCTGCTCGGCATGATCGCGGCGCTGCACGCGCTGGGCGTGCGCCTCGACTTCCTCAGCGCGCTGGCGCTGCCCATCACCATCGGCATCGCGGGCGACTATCCGCTCAACATGCTGGCCCGCCTGCGGCAGGACCTGCGTGCGGGCGAGCCGTGGCGGGGCCTGCGGCGCACGGGCGCGGCGGTGCTGCTCTGCTCCTTGACCACCGCCATCGGGTACGCGGTGCTGCTGGCTTCGGACACCGGCGCGATCCGGTCGTTCGGCCTCGCGGCCCTGCTGGGAGAGGCCAGCTGCCTGTTCGCGGCGCTGGTGATCGCGCCCGGCCTGTTGCGGCTCCTGCTTTCATTCGCGCCGCTCGCGCGCGCGCTGCGCAGAGGTTAGGATTTCGCCATGTCACGCAAATGGGATGGCGAGCGGACCTTGGCCGACGCCGAGCAGGACGCCCTCGAGGAGCAGGCCGCCCCCGCGGGAGCCACCCGCTGCGCCTGCGGCTCGGAGCGGTTCGTGCTCGAGGCCTACCTCGAGGTGGACCAAGGCCTGCCCAACCCCGAGCCCATCGAGATGGAGGCGCTCACCTGTCCGGAGTGCGGGCGCGAGTACGAGCCCATCCTGGCGGGCGGGAAGATCCTGCGCGGCGAGTTCCGCGGCTTCTTCGAGGAAGAGGACGAGGCCTGACCTGCGCCGCCTGCTCCTGGCCGCGATGCTCGGCTGCGCGCACGGGCCGGTTTCGCCGCCGGGCTTCGGGCTGAGCAAGGAGTGCGCGGTCGAGGTCTGCCTGCCTCCGGGCGAGAAGGCGTATCTCTCGGGGCTGCGCTGCCCCGACGGCTCGGCGCCGAAGCCGCGCCGGGTCGGCAGCATCGGGTCGCGCATGCAGCCGGTCGATCCCAACGACCCCCGCATCCTGCTGCAGATGGATCCGGAGCGCCCGCTCGCGCCCGGCGAGCCCGACCTGCACATCGTCGATGCCTTCGAGGCGCACTGCCCGGGCGCGGTCTACACGCTCTTCTTCGACATGTACCACTGCCCCGCCTCGCCGCAGCCCGCGCCCGACGGCCTCGGGCGCTGAGGTTCACTCGGTGCGGCGCTGTCCGATCGGCGCTGGAGGAGCGGGGATGTCCTCCTCGCGGGTGCGGCCCAGGTTCAAGTTCAGCGCCGCGACGCCGAGCAGCTTCACCAATTCGCCGTCGCGCCAGCCCTTCTCCGCCTCGCCGAGGAGGAACTCGATCGCGCCCGCCCGCGTGCGCGCCCGGTGGTACGGCCGGTCGGTGGTGATGGCGTCGTAGATGTCGGCGAGCTGGAGCACCTGCGCCGGCAGCGGAAAGGCGCGCCCCTTGAGCCCGTCGGGATAGCCGGTGCCGTCGAGCCGCTCGTGGTGCCAGCGAATCATCGGCAAGAGCGCCTTCAGGCTCTTGAGCGGCTCGCAGATCCGCTCACCGATGAGGGGGTGCTTGTTCATGACGATGCGCTCTTTGGCGGTGAGCAGCCCGGCCTTGTTGATGATCTCGTTCGGGATCCCGATCTTGCCGATGTCGTGCAGCACGCCGCCCTGCCGCAGCGCTTCGCGGGTCTCCTCGTCGAGCCCTGCGAGCCGCCCCGCCTCGACCGCCAGCGCCCCGACGCGCTCGGTGTGGCCCTCGGTATAGGCGTCCTTGGCCTCGACGGCGTTGGCCAGCGCGAAGATCACCTGCGACGAATCCTCCAGCCGCTCGGTGGCCAGCCGCGTCCGCAGTGCCGCCCGCAGCCGTGCCTGCAGCTCGCCGAGGGGAGGAGGGAAGGCGAGGACGTGATCGGCGCCCGCGTCCAGCGCGGCGATGAGCGCAAGCTGTCCCTCGTCGGCGCAGGCGATGACCGGCAAGAGCCGGGTGGAGGCGGCGCCCTTGATGCGCCGGCAGATGGCGAGGCCGGTCTCGGAGGAGCCGCGCAGATCGACGAAGGCGAGGGCCGGCTTCGCCGCCAGAAGCGCGTCCGCCGCCGAGTGCACGGAGTCCACTTCGACCACGCTGTATTCGGGGCCCAGCGCCGAGCCGACCGTCGTCCGAAAGCCCTGGTCCCCCGCCAGCAGCACTGAAATCTGCATGTCGTTCGAGCCTAGCATGGGGTCCGGCGCGTACGATCATCGTCCGTTGTCCGCTGCGGAACGCGGCCGCTAGGATGCCCGCAGACCGAGCCCCGCCCGTCATGAATCATAAGACCCTCCTCCTGGCGCTGGTCGCCACGCTCTCCGCCTGCCGCCGCGACGGCGTCCGCGGTCTCGACGCGCATCCCGAGATCCCCGCCGCGCTCGACTTCGGCGTGCTCGCCGTCGATCAGGTCAAGGCCATCCCCATCGTCGTCCTGCCCGGACCGGCGCCGACGCCCACTCCCACCACCTGCACGCTGGCCGCCTCTCCCGTGCGGGTCGATTTCGGCAAGCTTGCGCTCGGGCAGACCGGGCGGCAGGTGGTCACCATCAGCTCCACCGGCACCGGCTCGTGCTTCCTGCAGAAGCCGTACGTGGACGCCACCAGCAGCGCCGCGCTCTCGGCCACTCCCCTCGAGGGCGGCGAGCTGAAGCCCGGCGCCAGCGGGACCTTCACCGGCACCTTCACGCCAGCCGCGGACACGCCCTCTCAAGTGTCGGGCAGCGTGGTCTTCATCTCCAACGACAAAGACCACTCGCCGCTCTCGATTCCGCTCTCGGGCGGGTACCTGGCGCCGCCGCCGCCTCCGCCGCCCCCCGCCGCCGCGCACCTCGTAGTCGCGCCGCCGTCGCTGACCTTCCCTGCCACGCAGGTGCCCGCGGCGCCGCCTGAGCAATCGCTCACGCTCCTGAACGACGGCGGGCAGCGCCTCACCTGGACGGCGACCTCCGACGACGCTTCGATGACGGTCTCGTCTACCTCGGGCCTGCTGGACGCCGGCGCCAGCGCGGCCTTGTCGGTGGGCGTGGCTGCGCAGGCCGCCGCCGGAAGCCGCACCTCGCACCTGGTCTTCGACGCCGGGGTCGCCGGACGGATCACGGTCCCGGTCTCGATCACCTTCACCTCTGCGCCGCCCCCTCCGCCGCCTCCGGCGCTGCTCGCGGTGACGCCGCTCGCGCTCACCTTCACCGCGCTGGCCGGCAGCGCGCCCGCACCGCAAAACGTCGCCGTCAGCGACCTGGGCGGGCAGGCGCTCTCGTGGTCGAGCGCGGTGGACGACGCCGCCGTCGGCTTCGCCGCCACCTCGGGCACGCTGGCCGCGGGGGCGGCGCAGCAAGTGAAAGTCTCGGTGGCCGCCTCGGCCTTCGCCGGCACGCGCACGGCGACGCTCACCATCGACGCGGGCGCTGCCGGCAAGGCCAGCGTCGCGCTCACCCTGGTCTTCACCGCGCCGCCGCCTCCGCCGCCGCCGCCGCAGTACGGCGGATCGGCCTGGCCCAAGTGGCACCACGACAATCGCTCGAGCGGCCTCAGCCACGTGGACACCAGCAGCAACGTCGGCACCGTGAAGTGGAAGACCTTCGTCTCCGCGCCGGTGGCCTGCCTCACCGACGGCCGCACCGACCAGAAGACCCGCTGCGGCACCTACGTGAGCTCGCCGGTCCTCACCGAGGCGGGCAACGTCGTGCAGCTGGGCGGCGACGGCAAGCTCTACGAGTTCGACCGCGCCACCGGCAAGAAGG
>JANXXR010000327.1 GCA_025350525.1 Deltaproteobacteria bacterium | reverse complement strand
AGCGGCAGATCATGGAGGTGGTCTACCGGCTGGGCCGGGCCACCGTGGGCGAGGTCCGGGCCGGGCTTTTGGATCCGCCCAGCTACTCGGCGGTGCGCGGCATGCTCGGCTTCCTCGAGGACAAGGGACACTTACGCCACGTGCAGGAGGGGCTGAAATACGTCTACCTGCCGACCGTGGCTCCCTCCAAGGCGCGCCGCTCGGCGCTGCAGCGGCTGGTCCGGACCTTCTTCAAGGGCTCGACGCGCGACGCGGTGGCGGCGCTGCTCGAAGAGAAGGGGCTGGGCAAGGACGATCTCGATCGGCTGCAGGAGCTGATCGACCGGGCCCGCAAGGAGGGACGCTGATGGAGGCTCTTCTCGAGGCGGGTTGGAAGGCGGCGCTGCTGCTGATGTTGGGCGGCGCCCTGGCCGCGGCGGCGCGCCGGAGATCGGCGGCGACCCGGCACCTGTTTTGGACGGCGGCGCTGGGCAGCGCGCTCTTGCTGCCGCTCTTGTCGGCGGCGCTGCCGGGAGTGCCGGTTCCGGGGCTGCCGGCGCTTCCTTCCTTTGCTGCGGGGGCCGCGGCGGGGAGCGCGCTGGACGAGGCCGCAGATCTTCCGGTCTCCGCCCCGCGAGCTGCCCCTTCTCCGCAGCGGCGCTCCGCCGGACTTGCGGCCGCAGCGTCGCGCCTCTCCGCGGCTCCGTCTCTCGCCGCCGGGTCCAGGCTCGCCGCTGGTTCCAGCGTCCCCAAGCTCGCGGCGGAGAACTCCCTCGCGGCGCTGCCCTCCGCTGCTCCGCCGGACGTCAGCCTGCCGAAGGCCCGCGCCGCCTGGCCGCGCCTCGCCCAGCTCCTCTGGGCCACGGTGGCGATGGCGCTCTTCCTGCGCATCGCCGCCTCCGACCTGCAGCTCCGCGCCATCGCGCGCCGGGCGCGGCGCGCCGTGGACTCCGAGTGGATCGCCCTCGCCCGCGAGCTGGAGGCGAGCCTGGGGCTGCGCCGCGGCGTCGAGCTCCTCGAGAGCGACGAGACCGAGGTGCCCGTCACCTGGGGCTCGCTCCATCCGCGCGTCGTGCTGCCGGCGGGCGCGTCGGGCTGGGCGCCCGCGAAGAAGCGGGCCGTCCTCATCCACGAGCTGGCGCACGTGCAGCGCCACGACGCGGCCACGCAGCTCCTCGCCCGGCTTGCCTGCGCGCTGCACTGGCCCAATCCGCTGGCCTGGCTCGCTGCCCGCGCCATGCGCAGCGAGCGCGAGCGGGCCTGCGACGACCGCGTCCTGCAGGAGGGCGCACGGCCGTCCGACTATGCGGCGGACCTGCTCGAGGTGGCGCGCGCCGCGATCCATGCCGGCGGGCCCTCGGCCGCGCTGGCGATGGCGCGCCGCTCGCAGCTGGAAGGCCGGCTCGTGGCGGTGCTCGATCCTGCCGTCGACCGCAGGCCGCTGAACGCGCGCCGCGCGGTGGCCGCTGCCTGTGCGGCGGGCTTCCTGGTGCTGCCGCTCGCCGCGGTCCGCGCCGGCACGGCGCCGCCGAACACCACCGCTCTCGCGTCAGCGGCTGCTCCTCCCGCGCCGCCTTCTCCGGAGCCTCTCTCATTGGCGCCTGCTCCTCGCGCGTCAACTTCTCCGGCACCTGTCGCATTGGCGCCTGCTCCGCGATCGCGGCCCGCTCTGTTCGCTCCGCCGCCTCCGATACCACCGGTGCCTCCGATACCGCAGATGCATCCGACGCCTCCCACTCCGCCGACACCGCCTTCGCCGCCGCCCATGCCGCCCACGCCGCCGGCTCCGCCCACGCCGCCGGCCCCACCTACGCCGCCCACACCACCTACGCCGCCGGCTCCTCCCGCCGCTCCGGGGCCGGGCAGCTTCCAAATCCACTCCACCTCCACCGACGGCAGCTCCGTCTCCACCATGACCTGGTCCGACGATCACCGCTCCGCCGACTTCGTCGCCCATGGCGAGGTGCGCTGGAACGACGACGCCACCGACGTGGCGTCCATCTCCCCGGGCGGATCCCTGCAGCTCTCGCTGCACGAGGGCGGTCGCCTGACCCACGCCGAGATCGTGCCGGGGCCCGGCGGCCTCGTGCGCACGCTGCTCGTCGACGGCGCGCCGCGGGCCTGGGACGCCGCCTCATTCGCGGCCTTCCTCCAGGACCTCGACCGGTACACCGGCTTCGCCGCCGAGGCCCGCTTCCCCCGGCTCTACCGCGAGCGCGGCGCGCAAGGCGCCCTCGAGGAGGTTGCCAAGCTGAAGTCGGACCACGCGCGCGCCCGCTATCTCGAGCTGCTCTGCGCCAGAGACCCGCTCGAGGAGCCGATCGCCATCGCGGTCCTGCAGCAGGCGGAACAGATCGGCGGCGACTACGAGCGCGCCCGGATCCTCCTGGCGGTCGCTGCCAAGGCCCACCTCGCCACCGACGGCGAGCGAAAGGCCTTCCTGCGCGCCTGCGCCAGCATCAAGGGCGACTACGAGCATGGCCGCGTGCTGCACGCCTTGGTCGATCAGCCAAAGCTGTCGCCCGAGCTGAGCCGCGCGGCGCTGGCGTCGGCGTCGGGCATCGGCGGCGACTACGAGAAGTCGGGCGTGCTGGTGGCGCTGGCCGAGCGGCACGCCCCCGACGCGCGCGAGTATCTGAAGGCGAGCGCCACCACGCTGCAGGGCAGCTACGAGCACGCCCGCGCGCTCAAGGCCCTGGTCGAGAGCGAGCGGCTCGACAGCGCCGCCCAGGTCGAGCTGATTCACCAGGCGGCCCGCCTCGGCGATCACGAAGCCAGCGAGGTCCTGGTGGCACTCACTCGGCGCGAGACGCTGGCCGGAGAGGCGCTGCGCGCTTACCAGGCCGCAGCGAAGGATCTCGGCGAGTTCGCGCGCCACCGCGCCCTCGCGGCGCTGCCTCGGTGATCACGCCCGGCATCTACCTCGCACACAAGGCGATCGGCGAGACCAGCTTCGCGCTGGTGCAGGCCTTGATGGAGGAGGTGCGGCGGGCGGGCCTGCGCCGCGACAAGCTGCCCATCTGCCACGGCGGCGTACTCGATCCGTTCGCCGAGGGCCTGGTGCTGCTGCTGGCGGGGCAGGCGACCCGGCTGATGGAGCTGCTCCATCCCATCCCCAAGACGTATCTGGCCGAGATCAGCTGGGGCGCCGAAACCGACAGCGGAGACCTTCTTGGTCAAATGACCAAGACGTCCAAATCGACCGAAACTATGGACTTGCGGCTCGAGGCAGTGCAGCTCGAGGCAGTGCGGCTCGAAGCAGTGCGGCTCGAGGTGGCGCAGCTCGAGGCGGCGCTGCCGCAGTTCCTCGGCTGGCGCGACCAGGTGCCGCCCGCCACCAGCAACAAGCGCATCGGCGGCGAGCGCGCCTACCTCAAGGCGCACCGGGGCGAGGACGTGGTCCTGCCGCCCTCGCGGGTCTACCTCCACGCGGCGCGCTGGGTCGCGCATGATCTGCCGCGGTCGAGCACGGTGGAGCTGGTGACCCGCGGGGGCTATTACGTCCGCTCGTTTGCGCGCGACCTCGGCCGTCTGCTGGGGGTATTTGGTCATTTGACCAAATTGCGCCGGACCGCCATCGGGCCTTGGCGCGATCCGGAGGGCGCGGCGGAGCGGGGCGAGGCGCTGCGGGGCGAGCAGCTCTATCCCTGGTGCGCATCGGTCGAGATCACGGCGGCAGAGCTGGCCCTGCTGCGCGGCGGCCACGGCCTTCCGCTGCGCCCGATGCGGCCACCTTCGTACCGCCTGCCGGCGGGCTTTCCCGATCCCGAGGCGCCCATCCGCGCGTTGCTGGGCGGCGGCATCGTCGCCATGCTGCGCGAGCGCGAGGACAAGCTCTTTGCGGCCCCGGCGCTGCGCGGTCCGCTCTGAAGCCAGCTCATTTGGTCAAATGACCAAATGCCGTCAGCCGGGCTCGACCGGGCGGCGGTGCGCGAAGGCGGCAAAGAGCAGCAGGTCGTAGGTCACCTTGAGGACCCCTGCGCAGATGAGCGGCCAGCCGTAGCTGCTCCACTGCAGCAGGGAGCCGGCGAGCAGGGGCGCAACCGCCGCCGCCAGGCTGCGCGGCACGTTGGTGACGCTGGCCGCCGCGGCCCGCTCCTCGCGGGGCACCATGGCCATCACGTAGGCCTGGCGGGCGGGGACGTCCATCGACGAAATCGCCGCCCGCAGGAGGAGGAAGAGCGCGGCCAGCGGCAGCGTCGGCATCACCCCGGCGAGGATGAGGAAGAGGCTGGACGGCAGGTGCGTGAAGACCATGGTGCGGACGTGGCCGATGCGCGCGGTCAGCCGCGACGAGACCAGCTGCGAGGCGGCGCCGAGCAGGTTGACGGCGAAGAAGATGGCCGCCGCCGTCGCCAAGGGCACCGCGAAGCGGCGGAAGAGCCAGAGGGCGAGCAGCGACTGCACCACGAATCCGCCGCCGAAGGAGTCGAGGCTGAAGAGCGCCGCGAGCTGCAGCACCACGCGGCGCGACCGGGCCAGGGGCGCGGTGCCCGGCGGCGGCGGCGCTTCGACGACCCGGCTCAGCTTCCGGTAGGCCAGCGCGCTGAGCGCGCCGAAGAATCCGTAGACGAGAAAGCCGAGGCGCTCCGCCTGCGCCACGCCGATCGACAAGACCTGCGCGACGCGGACCGGACCTCCGGAGGCCAGCGCCCCGAGCGCGCCCGCGAAGGCGCCGGCCAGGTTGTACCAGGCGAAGATCTCGGTTCGCTCCGCCGGCGCCACCGTCTCCGACAGCACCGCCTGCTCGGTCGGCAGAAAGAGCGTCACGTCGCCGGCGGAGGGATTGAGCGTGCCGACGAAGGCGACGAGAAAGAGTGGCCAGAACGAGGTCGCCGCGTAGAAGCCAAGCCCGGTGGCCAGCATCAACACCGAGGCGCCGAGCAGGACGCTGCGGCGCGGCCAGCGGTGTCCGGCGAGCCCGATGGCCAACATCAGCCCCGCCGAGCCCAAGAGCGTGGCAGTGACGATGGCGCCGATCTGCAGCGGCGAGAAGCCCAGCCGCGTGAGGTAGCTGGCGAGCAGAACGCTGGCGAGCCCGTCGGCGAATCCGCGCGCGCCGCGAGTGGCGACCAGGCGCGCGGCATCGGCCGTTGCAGTCCGCGGGAACATTCGCGTCAAATTAGACCAGCCGCCGCGGGCGGGCCGGGAAATCAACGTCAGCTCGCTCTAGCGGATCGCTGCGCCGGGTCCTCGGACAACCCCGGCATTGATGCCTGCGTGCCGTTCCCGCCTCGGTCCCAACCCCAAAGTTCTTCTCCGTGCCCTCCGTGCCTCCGTGGTGCGCTTTGCTTTTCCGCCGGAGGCGCGCGCGACTGGCCGCGATGAACCGAGCGGCCGTGGGCCAGGCTCAGCGCCGCGCGAGCGCGCCCAGCGCATACGGCAGCGCCACCTCCACGCGCAGCGGCCGCGGGCCGAGTTGAAAGGGGACGAAGCCGCGCGCCTGCAGCAGCGCCACCTCGAACTCGACCCAGCCGCCCTCGGGACCGACGGCCAGCACCACGCGGCCCGTCGTCCGCGGCGGCTCCCGCTCCGCGCCCGGATGCGCCAACAGGCGCGCGCCCTCGGCGAAGACCGCGTCCAACTCGTCCTCGACAAAGGGCCGGAAGCGCTCGCGCACGAGGACCTGCGGCAGCCGCGTGTCGCGCGCCTGCTCGAGGCCCAGCACCAGCAGTTCCTCCACCTGCGCCAGGACCTTGGAATCGAAGTAGCTCTTCTCGACGCGGGCGGCG
>JANXXR010000314.1 GCA_025350525.1 Deltaproteobacteria bacterium | reverse complement strand
CGCGCCGCGGTGAGCGCGACCAGCTTGCGATAGAGATCCGGCGAGGCCGCTGGCGGCGGTGACGAGAGCGGCACCGACAAAGCGGCCTCCGGACGGAGTTCGAAGCGGCGCTACTTGATGGCGCCGGCGATGGAGAAGATCGGCAGGTACATGGCGATGAGGAAGCCGCCCACCACGCCGCCGAGGAACACCATCATCACGGGCTCGATCAGGCTGGTGAGCGCGGCCACGGCGGCGTCCACCTCGTCGTCGTAGAAGTCGGCGATCTTGGTGAGCATCTGGTCCATGGCGCCGGTGGCCTCGCCGACGCCGATCATCTGCACCACCATGGGCGGGAACACCTTGGTCTCCGCCAGCGGCTGCACGATGGTCTTGCCTTCGGAGATCTTCTCCTTGGTATACCGGATGGCCTTTTCGACCACGGCGTTGCCGGCGGTCTTGGCCACCACCTCCAGCGCGTCGAGGATGGGCACGCCCGAGGAGATCATGGTGCCCAGCGTGCGGGTGAAGCGGGCCACCGCGACTTTGCGGACCAGCTGTCCGAAGATGGGCGAGCGGATGACGATGTTGTCCCACTGGATGCGGCCGCGCGGCCATCCGATCCAGGCGCGGAAGGCGAAGATGGCGCCGACGATCGCTCCACCCAGGTAGAGGATGTAGGCCTGCAGCCACTTGGAGACGTCGATGATGAACTGGGTGGGCGCGGGCATGGCGCCGCCGAAGTCCTTGAACATCTTTTCGAAGGTCGGGGTGACGAAGAGGAGCAGCACGATGGTGACGCCGACGGCGACCACCAGCACCACCGACGGATAGACCATGGCCCCCTTGACCTTGGCCTTGAGCTTCTCGTTCTTCTCGATGTACTGCGCGAGCCGGTTCAAGATGGTGTCGAGGATACCGCCGATTTCGCCGGCCGCGACCAGCTGCACGTAGAGGGTGTCGAAGACCTTGGGGTGGTCGCCGAGCGCGTCGGCCAGCGTCGAGCCCGACTCGACCTTGTTCTTGACTCTCATCAGCACCTCGCGGAAGGCGAGGTTGTCGAGCTGGGTGCCGAGGATGTCGAGGCACTGCACCAGCGGCAGGCCGGCGTCGATCATGGTGGCGAACTGCCGGGTGAAGATGACCAGGTCCTTCTGGCCGATGCCGCCGAGGCCGGGCAGCTTGAAGTTGGCCAGCGTGAACGTCGACTTCTTCTTGATCTTGACGTTGGCCAGCGCCATGGCGCGCAGGCGCTGCTGGACGGCCGCCTCGTCGGGGGCCTCCACCTCGCCGCGCCGGGTCTCGCCGGTCTTGGTCTTGCCCTCCCAGGTCCAGACGGGAAGCTTGGGTGCCGCGGACGCCTTGGGGGCGGACTTCGCGGTTGCTGCCTGAGCCGTTGCCATCCAGGTTCTCCTTTACCGGGCCTGCACGGGGCGATTGACCCCGGGCTTCACGCCTGAGGCCAGAACGTTGCGCAATTCTTCCGCATCCGAGCTGCGGCCCAGCCCCTCGTCCAGCGAGATGATGCCCTTCTGGATCAGCGAGGCCAGCGACTGGTTGAAGGTCTGCATGCCGAACTTCGACTGACCGACCTGCATCTGAGAGTATATCTGATGTACTTTGTCTTCGCGAATCAGGTTCCGGATGGCGGCGTTGGGCACCATCACCTCGATGGCCAGCACGCGCCCCGGACCGCCCTGCTTGGCGATCAGGTTCTGGGTGACCACACCCTCGAGCACGAACGACAGCTGCGCGCGGATCTGCGGCTGCTGGTAGGGCGGGAAGACGTCGAGGATGCGGTTGATGGTCTGCACGCAGGAGTTGGTGTGCAGCGTGCCGAAGGCGAGGTGGCCGGTCTCGCTGATCACCAGCGCCGCCTCGATGGTCTCGAGGTCGCGCATCTCGCCCACCAGCACCACGTCCGGATCCTGGCGGAGGATGTACTTGAGCGCCTTCTTGAAGTTGTGCGTGTCGGCCCCGACCTCCCGCTGGTTGACCACGCAGTTCTTGTGCGGGTGCAGGTACTCGATGGGGTCTTCGATGGTGATGATGTGCTCGTGCCGCTCGGTGTTGATCTTGTCGATGATCGACGCGAGCGTGGTGCTCTTGCCCGAGCCGGTGGGGCCGGTCACCAGCACCAGGCCGCGCGGCTTCTTGGAGAGCTCGGAGATGATGGGCGGAAGGCCCAGCTCCTGAAAGGTCAGGATCTTGAAAGGGATGGTGCGGAAGGCCGCGGCCACCGCCCCGCGCTGCATGAAGAGGTTGGCGCGGAAGCGGGAGAGGCCCTTGACGCCGAAGCTCAGGTCGAGCTCGTTCTCTTCTTCGAACTTGTGCTTCTGCGCGTCGGCCAGGATCGAATAGCAGAGCTGCTTGGTCTCCACCGGCGTGAGCGGGGGCGTCTTGAGCGGAACCAGGCTGCCGTCGATGCGAAGCTGCGGAGGTGAGCCCGTGGTGATGTGGAGGTCCGAGGACCCCTTCTCGACCATGGCCTTCAGAAGCTGATGCAAGTTCGGCATTTCACCTCATGGTATCAGGCGCCGTGTTTCCCACCACTTCTTCGATGCTGGTCATGCCGATCTTGAGCTTGGCGATGGCCGACATGCGCAGCGTCTGCATCCCGAGGCGGATGGCCTCGTTCTTCAATTCCGCAGTGGAAGCGCCGTTGATGACCAGCTCTTTCAGGCTGTCCCAGAGCGGCATCACTTCATACAGTGCCACGCGGCCTTTGTAACCGCGGTCATTGCAGGTGCGGCACCCACCCGGCTCGAAGACCTGGAAAGTGCCGATGTCCTCGGGCTTGACGCCGATGTCGGTGAGCGCCTGCGCAGCCACGTCCACCGGCTTCTTGCACTCCTGGCAGAGCTTGCGGGCAAGGCGCTGCGCCAGGATGAGGTTGACGGCCGAGGTCACCAGGAACGGCTCGATGCCCATGTTGAGGAGGCGCGAGACGGTGCCCGGAGCGTCGTTGGTGTGCAGGGTCGAGAGCACGAGGTGGCCGGTGAGCGCGGCCTTGATGCCGATCTCCGCCGTCTCGAAGTCGCGGATCTCGCCCACCATGATGATGTCGGGGTCCTGGCGCAGGAAGCTGCGCAGGGCAGCGGCGAAGTTGAGGCCGATGTCCTCGTGCATCTGCACCTGGTTGATGCCGGCGAAGTTGAACTCGACCGGGTCCTCGGCGGTGGAGATGTT
>JANXXR010000263.1 GCA_025350525.1 Deltaproteobacteria bacterium | reverse complement strand
GGCCTGAGGCCTGAATCCCGAGGACTGAAGCCTGCTCGCAACTCCCTCCCACAGCCCCGCCACCGCCACCGGCGGCCTGCGCGCGACCAGCGCCTTCTCAGCCCGCAGCCAGGCCACTTCCCGCGCGCAGGTCTCGCACTGCGCGACGTGGGCGGCGGCTTCGGCGGTCAGCGCCTCCAGCTCCTCGACCGGCGGATGCGCGCTCACGCGACACCTTCCAGGTAGGTCGCGAGCCGCGCCCGCAGCTGCAGCCGCGCGCGGTGGATCTCGTTCTTCACCTTCTGCAGCGTCCACCCCATCGCCAGCGCGATCTCGCCGTAGCCCAGGTCGTGGTCGATGCGCATGAGCAGCGCCGCCCGCCGCTCGTCGTGCAGCTCCGAGAGCGCCGCGGCCAGCACCCGATCGGCCTCGCCCGTGAGCAGCGCCGCTTCCGGCGTCGGCCCGCGATCGACCTGCAGCGGCTCCTCCTCGAGCTGCGGCCCGTCGCGCCGCTTCCGCCGCAGCTGCTCGAGAAAGACCCTGCGCGCGATGCCCAGCAGCCATCCCTGCAGCTTGACCGGCTCGCTCAGGGTCGAGAGCCGCTGGTGCGCGCGCACGAAGGTCTCCTGCGTTCCCTCGTCGGCCGCCGCGTCGTCGCGGAGCAGATCGCCCAGGAACCTGCGCACGCCCGGAGCTTGCCGATCGAAGATCACGCGAAATGCCTCCCCATCGCCCGCCCGCGCGCGCGACAGCAGCTCCTCATCGGAATGCGTCTCCACGCGGGTCACTTCATCCGGTAGTGACGGGAAGGGCACCCGGGTTTCAACGTCCGGGCGGCGCGGCTATGTCAGCGGCTCACAGGTCCTCGAGGCGATCGCGGGCGAGGCCGGCCCGCCGTCCTTTCGGAGGAGCGAGGCGCAGGTAGGCGTTGTACTCGGCCCTGGCGCCAGGCTTGTCGCCCTTCTTGAGCAGGGCCTCGCCGGCAAAGAAGTGCGCGGGAGGCAGCGCGGGGTCCACCTCCATCGCCTTGCGCGCCGCCAAGAGCGCGCCGTCGGCGTCGCCGGACTTGAGCAGCGCATCGGCCAGCGCCGCCCGGATCCGCGCGTCGGTGGGCGAGCCGTCGGCGGCGGCGCGCAGCCGGAGCACGGCCTCCCGCGGTTTCTTCTGCTGCAAGAGCGTGGCAGAAAACGACAGCTGCGCGCGCATGCGCTCGTCGGGCGTCTTGGCCGCGGCGATGGCCTTCTCGAACCACGGCGCCGGATCCTGGTCCTCGTGCGCCGCCACCTGCGCCTGCTCGAGGAGGCCGGTCACCCGGTCGATCTGCAAGAGCTCCGCCGCCAGCGCCCGCGCGTGGTCCACGTTGCCGCCGGCGAAGCCCGGCGCGCGCAGGTAGAACTCGCAGAGCGCCTCGCGGGCCTCGGCGGAGTCGGGGTTCAGCTCGGCGGCCTGGTCGAACTCGGCCTTCATCCGCTTGGCGTAGGAGAGCTTGGAGAAGACCGAGACCGAGTCGATCTGCTCGGCGAGGATGCGGCCCAGCATGAAGTGGGCGCGCGAATCCTGCGGCGCAAGCGCCAGCGCCTTCTTCGCCGACTCTTCGGCGCGGTCGGGCTCGCCCTCGGTGAGGCGCAGCTCGGCGAGGTCGAGCAGCGCCGGCGCGCTCTGCGGTTGCGCCCGCACCGCTTCCTCGAGGGCCGCGCGCGCCTCGAGGTAGTGACCCCTTTGCAGCAATGCGAGGCCGGCGGACAAGGCGAGCAGGATGTGCATCGCCCCAGTCTAACCGAGGGATTCGCGCAGGCGCCGCAGGGCGAGCTCGGTCTTCAAATCCTGGATCTCGCCCCGCGCGCAGCGGGCGAGCGCTTCGTCGAGCGGGAGCCACTCCAGCCGCGCGCCTTCCTCGAAGGGAGAGCCGTCGCCCCGCGGCAGCGACGGCTCCTGGTCGCGCACCTCGGCGCGGACGAAGTGGAACAGCTCGGCGCACATTCCCGGCGTCGGATAGAGCGGCGGCCCCAGGGTCTCGACGCTGCCCGCCTCGATGCGGAGCCCCGCCTCCTCCAGCGCCTCGTCGGCCGCCCGCCGCTGCACCGAGGCCGCGCTTTCTTCGCCCCGCTCGAGGATTCCCGCCACCAGCTCGGGAAAGAGCAGCCCCGCCGGCGTATGCGGCCGGCCGAACTGCACCGGCACCCGCAGCCCCGACCGCAGCAGCACCTCGACCGCGCCGTCCCTCCGCCGGTAGAGCGCCACCACCACCGCGTCGAGACCCATGGGCCGCTCGACGTAATCCCAGGTGCCCTCGGCCGTGCGCGACCCGTCCGCGCGGACCAGGCGCAGCCGCATGCGCCGGAGCAGGAGGAAGCCGCCCTGCCCTACGCGCTGATCTGCAATCACCTCGATCGACTGGAGCTCCAACCGCTACTCCCGGTTCTCCCGGCGCAGATCGGCCATCATGGCGACGAGCGCGCAGGCGATGGCGAAGCGCGGCTCGATGGGATCGTCCACGTCGAGCAGGTCGAGCTCGAACTCGCGCTGGAAGAAGTGGAAGACCTGGGTGATGCGCGCGACCTCGCGCCCGCCCAGCTCGATGCGGTGGCGGCCCGGCAGGATCTTGAGGAGGCGCCGCCAGAAGTAGGCGCCGTCCTCGATCATGATTCCGGCGGGGCGCTCGCTGGCGTCGAGGATGTCCCAGGTGTCGCGGAAGAGGGAGCGCAGGCCGCGGGTCCGCAAGACCCCCAGGCGCGCGCCGCTCCGCGCGTCGAAGAGGTCGTGCTCCATGTTGACAGCGGCGAAGCGGCGGTTCTTGATCACCAGGATCGGCTGCGTCTGGCCCTCGTCGGCGTAGAGGATGAGCTCGGTGCGCAACCGGAACCAGGGCTGCTCGACAAAGGCGGCGAGCCTGCCGTCGGCTCCGTAGACGCGATAGACGCGCCGCCAGGAAAACAGAGGGCGAATGAGCGTATAGCTCGCGTGGCCAAAGGGATCGAGCCCGGTGGGGCCGGTGGTCTGCAGGGCGCTTCCCATGGCGCGAATCGACTCCGACGCGCCGCATTCGTCAATCGAAAAGTGGAATTGATGGATTCCCATTTGTAAAGTGCGAAATCGGGGGTTGCAAATGCCCGATTCATTCCAGGTCGAGATGCTGGTGGCCGCGGAGCCGCAGCGCGTCTTCTCGGCGTGGCTGGACCCGAAAGAGCACGCCATGTTCACCGGCGGCGGCGAGGCAGTAGTCGAGCCGTGGAACGGCGGGCGCTTCATCGCCTGGGACGGGTACATCCACGGGATCCTCCTCGGCGTGGACCCCCCGGTCCGCATCGTGCAGACGTGGCGAACCAGCGAGTTTCCGCCCGAGTCGCGGGACTCGCGGGTGACTGTGGAGTTCGAACCCGTGCGGGGCGGCGGCACGCGGGTGCGGGTGCGCCACTCCGACCTGCCGCCCAGCCAGGTGAAGCGGTACGAAAAGGGCTGGCTCGAGCATTACCTGAAACCGCTGGCGCGCTATTTTGCAAAAGGCGGGAAGCAGGGCGCCGCAAAGTCGCCGCCGCCGCCTGCGCTTCCTACCGCGTGGGGCCGCGTCGAGGAGCGCAAGTCGCGCCGCGGGACCGCGCCTGCCGCGAAGCCGGGCAAGGCAGTCGCGGTGAAGCCCGCGGCCAAAAAGCCTGCGGCGAACAAACCGGCGG
>JANXXR010000240.1 GCA_025350525.1 Deltaproteobacteria bacterium | reverse complement strand
CTGGATGGCGCCCGCCGAGAAGATGGCCAGGTCGGTGGTGCCGCCGCCGATGTCCACCAGCGCCACGCCCAGCTCCTTCTCCTCGTCGGCCAGGACCGCTTCGGCCGACGCCAAGGGCTCGAGCACGATGTCGGCGACGTTGAGCCCGGTGCGGCCGCAGCACTTGACGATGTTCTGCGCCGACGACATGGCCGCGGTGACGATGTGGACCTTGGCCTCGAGGCGCACGCCGCTCATGCCCAGCGGCTCGCGGATGCCGTCCTGCTCGTCGATGATGTACTCCTGCGGCAGCACGTGCAGGATCTCGCGGTCCTGCGGGATGTTGATGGCGCGGGCCGCGTCGAGGACGCGGTCGATGTCGCTCTGCCGCACCTCCTTGTCCTTGACCGCCACCACGCCCTGCGAGTTGAAGCCGCGGATGTGGCCGCCGGCGATGCCGGCGTAGACGGCGCTGATCTCCGCCCCGGCCATCAGCTCGGCTTCTTCCACCGCGCGGCGGATCGAGGCCACCGTGGCCTCGATGTTGATGACCACGCCCTTGCGCAGCCCGCGCGACGGATGCGTGCCGATGCCGATGACGTCGATGCCGTCGGGAGTGACCTCGCCCACGATGCAGCAAATCTTGGTGGTGCCGATGTCCAGTCCGACGACGATCTCACCCTTCTTCTGCGCCATGGCCGGTTACCTCTTGTCCGCGAGCGTGGCGGCGGCCTGGTCGGGACGCGCCGGATTGTCGAGATCGATGCGGGTGGCGCGTTCGCCGCGCCTGCCCAGCGCCGCGCGCACCTGCGCGAGGCGGCGCAACTCCAGCGCCAGGTCCTTCACGCCCAGGCGAATCTCCTGGACGGAGGCGCCGCGGCCGGCGTCGTGCGCGAAGAGCGTGAAGGCGCCGTCCTCGTCGAGCCGCACCTCCGAGAGCGCGCTGACGTTGAAGCCCGCCACCTTCCAGCTGTCGAGGACGTGCAGCGCCGCCAGGAGGCGCAGCTGCACCTCGGGGCGCCGCGGCCGGAAGTGGGCACTGCTGGCCGCGCCCCGCTCCTCCCAGGCGTCGCGGGAGAAGCCGGTGATGATGGGCAGGTCGAGGCCGTCCTCGGGCGCCGCCCGCTTGAAGAGGCGCCCCTCGTCGTCGAGCACGTAGAGCGCGCCCGCCTGCACCAGGGCCGCCGGGCGGTGCTCCTCGACGGTGACCTCCAGCGCCCCCGGAAGCCTCCGCTCGATGCGCACCGCCGCCACCCAGGGCTGCGCCTCGAAGGCGCGGGCGGCGCGAGGGAGGTCGGCGCGGAAGAGGTTGTCGCCGGGGGAAAGACCGCTCTTGCGGACCAGCTCGGCCTCGCTGGCGCGGACCAGGCCGGTGAAGTGGATTTCACGCAGCGCGAAGACCGGCGAGGCGGTGGCCCAGCGCCAGGCCTGCCAGAGACCGAGGCTCAAAGCAGCGCTGAGCGTCGCCGCGGCCAGCGTGCGCAGCGCCGCATCGACGGCGGCCCGGAACGACGAGCGCGCGGCCTCTGCCGCCGCGCGCCGGACCACTGCCGGATCCACTGGACGAAAAGCAGCGCTCATGGCTGCACCCGGAGGAAGGTTTTTTTGAGGTCGGGAAGCTGAAGCTCCTGCTGCGGCAGCGTGGCCGGCAGCAGGTGGTGGGGCTCGAGCTCGGGCGGCAGCGGCGGATCGAAGCCACCCACCAGCTTGACCTCGGGCTCGAGCGCGATGCCGGTGGCCGAGAGCACGCTCTGGCGGGCGATGGCGATCAGCTCCACCACTTCTGCCGCCCTGGCGCCGCCGCGGTTGACGATGAAGTTGGCGTGGCGCTCGCTGATCTGCGCGCCGCCCCGGGTCAGGCCCTTGAGCCCCGCCTGCTCGATGAGGCGGCCCGCGAAGTCGCCGGGCGGATTGACGAAGACCGAGCCCGAGTTGGGCAGCGTCAAAGGCTGGGTGGCGCGGCGCCGCTCGACGTCGGCCTTGGCGGCGCGCTGCTGCTCGACCGCCTCGACCGGGGTGCCGCGCAGGATCTTGCAGCGCGCCCGGGTCAGCACCGCCCCCTTGGGCAGCTGGCAGTGGCGGTAGGACAAATGCAACTCTGTTGCATCAAGCCAGCGCAGGCCGTCGGGGGTGGCCACCTCGACGGCGAGGAGGTGATCGGCCAGGCAGCC
>JANXXR010000238.1 GCA_025350525.1 Deltaproteobacteria bacterium | reverse complement strand
CACCTGCCGCTTCTTGCGCAGGCCCGCGGGGTCGGTGAGCACGTAGCGGCGCTGCTCAACAAGCTGCTGGGCGAGGAGCGCTTCGTCGCCAGCGCCATGCCCGGCACCACCCACGACGCGGTGGACGAAGAGCTCATCTGGAAGCAGCGCCGCTACGTGCTCACCGACACCGCGGGCCTGCGCAAGAAGCGGCAGGTGATCGACAAGGTCGAGGTCTTCTCGGCGCAGAAGGCGCTGCGGGCGGTGGAGAAAGCGGACGTGGTGGTGGTCCTCACCGACGCCACCGAGCTAGGCGTCGATCAGGACGCGCGCATCGCCGCGCAGGCCGAGGAGCGCGGGCGCGCGGTGATCGTCGCCGTCAACAAGTGGGACCTGGTCTCCGACAAGGAGGTCGAGGCCAAGCGCTTGCGCGAGGAGGCCGCCCGGCACTTGCAGTTCGTCGACTTCGCGCCGCTCATCTTCATCAGCGCCCTGCAGGGCACGCGCATCCACAAGATCCTCGAGTTGGCCGCCGAGCTGCACGACGAGGCCTCGACGCGCATCGCCACCCCGGAGCTCAACGACTGGGTGCAGCTGATGCAGGACGAGCACCCGGCGCCGCTCTACAAAGGGTTCCCGGTGCGCTTCTCCTACGCCTATCAGGTGGCGGTGCAGCCGGTGACGGTGGCCATCCAGTGCAACCGCCCGGCGGCGGTGGACGACCGCTACCGGCGCTTCCTCGTCAACCGCTTCCGCGAGCGCTTCAACCTGCACGTCCCGGTGCGCCTCGTCTTCCGGCAGAAGAGCGCCCGCACACCGCGCGGCAAGGGCGGCGACGCCTCGTGACGTCGCTGCCTGACCTCGGCGCCCGCAACATCCACAGCCCCATGCTCTGGGTCGGCTTCCTTGTCGGCGTGCTGGTGCTGCTCGCCGTCGACCTGCGCATCTCCGGCAAGAACACCACCCAGGAGGCGACCTTCAAGGAGGCCATCGGCTGGAGCGTGTTCTGGATCGCGCTCTCGCTCGGCTTCGGCGCCTTCGTCTGGGCGCATTATGGAGGCGAGCAGGGGCTCGAGTTCTTCGCCGGCTATCTCCTCGAGAAATCGCTCTCGGTGGACAACCTCTTCGTCTTCGTGCTGCTCTTCCGCAGCTTCGCCATCCCGCCGCAGCACCAGCACCGGGTGCTCTTCTGGGGAGTGCTGGGCGCGCTCATCCTGCGCGGCACGCTGATCATCGCCGGCGTCGCGCTGGTGCACCGCTTCCACTGGATCATCGCCCTCTTCGGCGCCGTGCTCGTCTACACCGCCTGGAAGATCCTCTTCCAGAAGGAGGAAGAGGCGGGCTCGCCGGCCGACAACGCGGTGGTGCGCTGGGTCTCGAAGAAGCTGCCCATGACCGGCGCGCTCGAGGGTCCGCGCTTCTTCGTGCTGCGCGAGGGGCGCAGGCTGGCGACGCCGCTCTTGCTTGCGCTGGTGGCCGCCGAGACCACCGACCTCATCTTCGCGCTCGACTCCATCCCCGCCGTCTTCGCGGTGACCGACGACCCCTTCCTGGTCTTCTCCAGCAACGTCTGCGCGCTCCTGGGCTTGCGCGCGCTCTACTTCGTGGTCCGCGGTGCGCTGGCGCGGCTGCGCTACCTGAAGCCGGGGCTGGCGGCCATCCTGACCTTTGTCGGGCTGAAGATGCTGCTCTTCAGGTGGATCTCGCTGCCCACCGGAACTTCGCTGTCGATCATCGGCTGCATTCTCGCGGTGGCGCTGGTGGTCTCGTGGCTTCGCCCTGCGCCTGACGCTCCGGGGTAAACCGGGCTTGCGGGGCGCCCGACCGAGGCGCAGCGTGTTACCGTTCCGTTTTCCGCCGCGCAGGAGGATTGTGATGGCCAGACGTTCTCCAGTGCGTCGCGAGCCGCGGCGGGTGCTGCCGCCTCCAGCCGCGCCGCGCACCGCGAACCTGGTCAACCTCGACGCCGAGGACGCCGCCCTGAGCGAGCTGCAGAAGGGGCTCCTGCGCACGCCGCGCGAGATCCCCTGCAAATATTTCTATGACGACCGCGGGTCCGCGCTCTTCGAGGAGATCACGCGGCTGCCGGAGTACTACCCGACGCGCACCGAGCGGGCGCTCTTGATCGAGAGGGCCGCGGCCATCGTCGAGGCCGCCGGCGGAGCAGCCCTGACCGACGTGGTCGAGTTGGGCAGCGGCGCCGCCGAGAAGACGGTCTGCCTGCTCGACGCCGCCTTCGCCGCGGGCGGACGGCCGCGCTACGTGGCGGTGGACATCAGCGCCCACGCGCTGCAGCGGACCCGCGACATCCTCGCGGCGGCGCGGCCCGAGGTCCGCGTCGAAGAGGTCCTCGCCGACTACACCCAGGGCCTCGCGCTCCCGCCCCGCCTTCCCGGAGGCCGGCGCCTGGTGCTCTTCCTCGGCGGCACCATCGGCAACGACGAGGATCCCGAAGCGGTCCAGCTGCTCTCCCGCGTGCGCGAGCACCTCGACGAGCGCGACGTCCTGCTTTTGGGGGCCAATCTGGTGACCGACCCGGACCTCATCCACGCGGCCTACAACGACGCGCAGGGCGTGACCGCGCTCTTCAACAAGAACGCGCTCACGGCGGTGAACGCCTTCGCCCGCAGCGCCTTCGATCCGGCGAAGTTCGACCACCACGCGCCCTACCGGGTGGAGAAGCGGCGCATCGAGATGTGGCTGGTGGCGCGCGAAGCGATGGAGGTGGACCTGGGCCGCCTCGGCCAGACCTTGCCCTTGAAGAAGGGCGAGGGCATCCGCACCGAGATCTCGCGCCGCTTCCTGCGCGACGAAGTGCTCCGGCTGATCGATGCCTCGGGCTTCACGCCGGAGCGCTGGATGGAATCGCCGGACGGCCGCTTCGGCCTGGCGCTGGGGCTATCGCGGTCGTCGCTGCACGGATTATAGTCCCGGACCGCTTTCATCAATCGCCATCAAGGGGGGAATGATGATTCGCCAATCCGCATTGTCGGTCGCCGTCTCGTCTCTGGCCGTGCTGCTGGGTTGCCACGGGGGCAAGGACGTGAAGAGCGACGATCCGTATTCGCCCGACCGGATCGCGAGCGTCGCGCGGAATCTCAAATTCCATAAGGTCGTCATTCATCCGTATACGGTGGACAAGAGCATCGAGGAGCCCGGGACGGCAGCGACCGATTGCAGCGCGGCAACGCTGGCCTACCTGGTGGAGAAGAACCTGTTCTCGTCGGTGCAACTGACGGCCGCGGCGCCGGCGGACCCGGACACGCTGGTGGTCGATGCCGACGTGCAGGCGCTGCGCATCGTCAGCGGGGGCGCCCGCTTCTGGGGCGGCGCGTTCGTGGGCAGTTCACACATGACTCTCGTGGTGGTCGCCACCGACGCGAGCGGCATCGCCGTGGGTCACCGGGCGGTGTCGGACGCGAACAATGCCATGGGCGCGGCCTGGAGCTTCGGCAAGACCGACCGCGGACTCCCCGGCGACATGGGGCTGCTGGTCGCCGACGCGATCATCCAGTTGGCGCAGCGCTCGCCCGGGTCCAACCGAGGTCAGTGAAAGAGGAGCGGGTAGAGGTCGTAGGCGTCGCCCAGCGGCACGATCAGCGAGCCGTCCCTGCCGATCGAGGTGTTGGCGGAGAGCCCCGGCACCGCCAGGCAGCCGCAGGAGGTGCCGTCCTTCGCCAGCACCTCGACGCCGGCGCAGGTCCCGCCCATCGCGTAGCCGGCCCCTTCGCGGATGGGATACAGCCACAGGGCCTTCTCCCGGGACGACAGCCAGGACGGCGTCGGCGAGGGCGAGGTGGCCCCGTCCTGCCAGACGGTGAAGACGTTGCCGCTGTGCTGCAGCAGGCTGCCGTCGAGGAGGAACTGCAGCGAGCCGCCGCCTGCGGCGACGTGGAATGGGCTGCCCATCGCCCTCCCGTCCGGGCCCATCCACAGTCCGGTGAAGCCGTCCATGTTCGCGTCCGTGTACTCGAGGAACGCCAGCGTGTCGTGGGAGAGGGTCACGCCGAGCGCGCGCGTCTGGTAGTAGGGACTTCCCGAGAACACCGGGGTCGCGCCGGTCACTTGCGCGCCGGTCGTGTCGTAGCGCTTGAAGGTGTAGTCGATGGCTCCGTTGGCTCCGGAGGCCCGAATCAGGGCGGCAAAACCGCCGCTCGGGTCCGACGCGACCGTGGCGCCGTTCAAGCCGACCTCGCCGCGCGCCTCTCCGGAGCTCGAGTACAGATAGAGGCTTTGCCCGTCGAATCCGCTGTCGTCCAGCGCGAAGCCCGACGGCTCGCTGAAGACGCGGAGGAAGCTCTGGTCGCTCGCCATCAGCATCTTCTTGAAGACCGCCTGGCCGTTCTCCATCTGGAACACCGACCAGGCCATGGCGCCGTGCGAGGCATCGGTCCTCCACCTGAGGGCGAAGTTCCCGGTGCCGTCGTCGCTCGTTCCTGCGATGCAGTCGCCGTTGCAGGTCAGGTTCGGCACCACCGGCGGGGGAAGCGAGGAGGGCATGAGCCCCGCGCATCGATCGGGAGGAGGCGGCGGAAGCTGGGAGAAGATGGCGGTGACGCTGGCGTCGGCGTGCAGGGTCAGGTCGCAGGCGCCCGAGCCGCTGCAGTCGCCCTGCCAGCCGTCGAACTTCCAGCCGCTGTCCGCGACGGCCACCAGATGAACGGACTGGCCATCGGAGAACTGCTCCTGGCAGGAGCTGCGGCAGCCGGAGCCGGCGCCCTGCACGTCCCCGCTTCCGTTCACGCGGATGTTGAGCGCGTGCTGAACAGGAGTGGTGGACCCCGCGTCGGAGGCGCCCCCGCCGGAACCCGTGCCGCCGTCGGTCGCGGGACTGCCGGCGTCGGTTGTAGGAGTGCCCGCGTCGGTTTCAGGAGTGCCCGCGTCGGTCGCGGGAGTGGTTCCTGGCCCGGCGTCCGGCGCGCCGACGCTGCTGCCTGCATCCGCCGCCGGGCCGGCGCCCGCATCGACAGGACCGCTGCCCGTCGAGCCGGACCCCGGAGCGGGGGAAGAGCTCGAGCCTCCGCAAGCGACCAGACACCCCAGCCCGAGGACCAGCGAAGCGGCGAACCTGACTGCGGACATGCGAACCCCCACGCGAAGCGCGGAGGAAAATTGCGAACTCCAGTCCGGATTCGCACCCAGCGCTCCCTGCCTCCGGGCGAGCAGCGGGGCAGGCGCCTGTTCCGGATCTACGCGGCGCAGTCGAGCAGGATCTTGCCCATCTGCCCCGAGTCCTCGAGGAGCTTGTTGGCCTCCACCGCCTGCGACAGAGGGAAGACGCGGTCGACCACCGGCTTGATGCGGTGCCCTGCGACCAGCGCCAGCATGGCGCGGAACTCGTCGTCGGTGCCCATGGTGGTGCCGCGGATGTCGAGCTGCTTGAAGAAGACGCGCTGGATATCCAGCTCCTTCGGCCGCAGCTTCGT
>JANXXR010000228.1 GCA_025350525.1 Deltaproteobacteria bacterium | reverse complement strand
GCCGCCTTCCTCGCGTCGTCGGCGGAATCCTGAGCGCGGACGGCGCCCCCCAAGGTCAACGACGACACCAGTGCCACGAGCAGCGCGCGCTTGATCACGAAATCCCCCCGACGCATGGCTAGAACTCCACCGGAATGGTCTCGTCCGGGTTCTTCGAATCTGGATTGGCTGCCGGCCTCGCCCTCTTCGACGACTCCTCGTCGCGCGGCTTGGCCACGCGAAGGGGCGCTGCCGCCTTGGGCTCTGCTTGTAGCGTGGCCTTCACCACTTGCGGCGTGTCGGCGATCACGTCGGTGGCGTAGGGGAAGAACTCCCGCTTCGAAAAGGCGAAGTGCACCTTGACGTTCTTGGGCACCGAGAGGTCGAAGGGCGTGGCCGCGGCCTTGGCGCCATCCTTCCAGGTGGCCTCGACCAGCGCGCCCAGCGGCTCGGAGACGACGGAGAGGAAGATCTTCTCGTTCTCTTGCGCCTTCTGGGCCTCTTCGGCCTTCTTCGCTGCTTCGCGCGCGTCCTGCGCTACCCGCTCGGCGGCCAGGTGCGCGGCGCGCTCGGCGGCCTTGCGGTTCTCTTCGCCCTGCTGCTGCATCATGACGAAGATCAGCCCGCCCACCACGGCCAGCCCGCCCGCGCCCAGCCCGACGAAGAGCCCGGTGCGCGGCTTCGGGGCAGGCGGCGGCTGGTAGGCGGTGTGCGCCTGCTGCACGGCGCGGGTGGCGTTGGGCGTGGACTGCTTCTTGGGCAGCGCCGGCCGCGGCGAAGACTTCGCCGGAGTCTTGGCGCCCGGGTTCGACGAGGTCTTGGTCCCCAACACGGCGGAGACTTCGGCGGCGTCGGCGGTGGGCAGGTCGCGGGTGATGCCCAGGGACTCCATCACCGAGAGGATGGCGTCGTGCAGCTCGGTCATCGTCTGGTAGCGGCTCTCCTGCTGCTTCTCCAGGCACTTCATGATGACCGCTTCGTACGCGTCCGGGATGTCGGGGACGATTTCTTTCAGCGGAGGCGGCGGCAGCTGCAGGTGGCCGATCAGCACCTCGCCGAAGCTCGACCCCGGGAAGGGCAGCTTGCCGCAGGCCATCTGGTACATCATGCAGCCCAGCGAGTAGATGTCGCTGCGGGCGTCGATGCGGGTGGTCATGCCGCCCGCCTGCTCCGGCGACATGTACGCGGGCGTGCCCATCACCATGCCGGTCTGCGTCTTGCCGGTGGACTGGCCCTGCTCGTCGGTGAGCTTGGCGATGCCGAAGTCCACCACCTTGACGAAGTTCTTCTTTCCCTTGTGGATGATCAGGTAGACGTTGTCGGGCTTCAGGTCGCGGTGGATGATCTTGTGATCGTGCGCGGCCTGCAGCGCCTCGCAGATCTGCAGGAGGATGGGGCCCGTCTGCTCGAGCGGAATCGGCACGTCGGGCTTCACCAGATCCTGGAGCGCCTTGCCGTTCAGGAACTCCATGATGAAGTAGTGCCGGTTGTCGTCGGTGACGTTGAGGTCGAGGATCTTGAGGATGTTGTCGTGGCCGATGACGTTGACGGCCCGCGCCTCGTTGAAGAAGCGGTCGACGATCTTCTTGTCGGTGGCGTACTGCGGGTGCAGGAACTTGATGGCGACCTTGGAGCCGATCACCGGGTGCTCGGCCATGTAGACCGCGCCCATGCCTCCCTTGCCGAGCGGCTTGACCACCCGGTAGGAGCCGATGGCCCGGCCGATGAGCTCGTCATCGGGTTCGACGTGGGAAAGATCGAGTCCATCCTCCGGGCAGTGGAGGATTTCGTCGTCGTACTGAGTCTGGCACTCGGGACAGGTCCGGGACACGGTCTTCTCCGCGCTAAAAGCCGTCCTGACGAACGCGCGAGCTGCCCCTTGGTTCTACCCAGGAAGCAGGCTCGATTTTTCGGCCGACGCCGAAATAGTTGACGCTTGGCGAGGCAGTGCTGTCAAGCGATCAAAAGCATAGCCGCATCGCGGGAGTGCGGGCGAAAGACGGCCTGTCCGGAGGGCTCTTGCAGCGCGTTACTTGAGGGCGTCGTCGAGGTCGATGACGCCGTCTTTCGAGGGGGGCGCGTCGGCCTTCTTTTCCTCGCCGTTCTTCTTCCCGTGTCGCTGCTTCTTTTCCGTCGGGGTCTCTGTCGCGACCGGCACCGGCTTGAGCACGGCGTGGACGGTCTGCGCCTGATCGCTGATCACGTCCATGGAGTAGCCGGTGAAGCCGGCCTTGGTGAACTCGAAGTGCACCTTGGTGTTGTGGGGCACCTCGAAGCTGAGCGGCGCACGGCCCTTGTGCTCGCCGCCGTCCTTCCAGGTGGCGACGACGTCGGCCTCGAGCGGCTCGGAGACGACCGAGAGGAAGATGGGCGTCGAGTCTTCTTCGGCCTGCGTCGCCTGCTGGGCGGTCGCGGTGGCGGCCTGCGAGGCGGCGAGGTGGGCGGCGCGGGTGGCGGCGTCGCGGGCGGTCACGTCCACGCGCTGGTTGGCGTTGCGGACCATGAAGAAGGAGACTGCCACCACCCCGATGAGCACCGCCGCGCCGATGCCGGCGTAGAGCCCGCCGTGCCCGGGCTGCGGCGGCATCGTGCCCTCGGGCGGCCGCGTGGGAGGGCGCTCCGGACGGGTGCCGGGTCGCGCACCGGGCGCGGCGCCGCGGGCGCCGGGGTTGGCGGCGCGCACGTTGGGGTTGGAAGCGCCCGGCTTGGAGACCCGCGCGCCTGGATGGGAGACGCGCGCCTTCGAGCCCGGACCGCTGGCGCCCGGCCCGGTCGGCCTGCCCGGCGTGCGCTGGCCCGGGCTCGAGTGCGGCCGCCCGTCCACCGCCTGCAGCTCCGGATCGGTCTCGTCGTCGGGCGGCAGGTCGCGGGTGATGCCCAGCTGCTCCATGCAGCCCTCGAGCGCCATCTTCAGCTCGTCCATGGACTGGAAGCGGTCCTCCTGCTTCTTCTCCAGGCACTTGAGGACGATGGCCTCGTACGCCTCGGGCGTCTCCGGCTTGAGCTCGCGCAGCGGCGGCGGGCGCTGCTGCAGGTGGCCGATGAGCACCTCGCCGAAGTTCGCGCCGGGGAAGGGCAGCCGGCCCGCGGCCATCTGGTACATCATGCAGCCCAGCGAGTAGATGTCGCTGCGGCCGTCGATCTTGTCGGTCTGCCCCGACCCCTGCTCCGGCGACATGTACGCGGGCGTGCCCATCACCATGCCGGTCTGCGTCTTGCCGGTGGACTCGCCAGCCTCGTCGGTGACCCGGGCGATGCCGAAGTCCACCACCTTGACGAAGTTCTTCTTCCCCTTCATCGAGATCAAGTAGACGTTGTCGGGCTTCAGGTCGCGGTGGACGATGCCCTTGCCGTGGGCGGCCTCGAGCGCCTCGCAGATCTGCACCAGGATGGGGCCCGCCACCTCCAGCGGAATGGCGACGTTGTGCTTGAGCAGGTTCTGCACCGCCCTGCCCTGCAGGTACTCCATGACGAAGTAGTGGCGGTTGTCCTCGGTGACGTTGAGGTCGAGGATCTTGAGGATGTTGTCGTGGCCGATGACGTTGACGGCGCGCGCCTCGTTGAAGAAGCGGTCGACGATCTTGTCGTCGTGGGCGTACTGCGGGTGGAGGAACTTGATGGCCACCTTGCTGCCGATCCCCGGATGCAGGCCCAGGTAGACGGCGCCCATGCCGCCCTTGCCCAGCTGCTTCTCGACCCGGTAGCTGCCGATGGTGCGGCCGATCAGCTCGTCCACCGGCGCCAGATCGCCCAGGCCGCGGCCGTCCTCGGGGCAGTGGAGGACGTCGTCGTCGTAGGTGTTGCGGCAATCGGGGCAGGTTCTGGACACGGCCCATCGAGTTGAATCGTCTGTCGGCGGTGCTGTCAAGCAAGGGATTCAGGAGCGGTTACACTGGAGCCCGATGCGCTTCGCCAAGCTGCATGGCCTCGGCAACGACTTCCTGCTCCTCGACCTGCGGCAAGGGGGCGCGCCGCTGCCCTCCGCGCGGGCGGTGGCGCTTTGCGACCGGCACCTCGGCATCGGCGCCGACGGCGTGCTCACGCTGCTGCCCGGAGGAGGGGCTGGCTCTGCCCGCGACAGGCGGAGCCCGCAGAGCGGAGGGCCTTCAGTCCGGATGCTGGTGCAGAACGCGGACGGCTCGGTGCCGGAGATGTGCGGCAACGGCGCCCGCTGCGCGGCGCTCTGGATCGCGACCGACGGCTGCACGCGCCCCGGCACTGCCAGCGTCATGCTGCACACCGACGCCGGACCGCGGCCCTGCGCGGTGGAAGCGACCTCCGCCCGGCAGGGCATGGTCGAGGTGGACATGGGCCTCGCGCGCCTCGATGCGCCCCGCGCCCTGCCGCTGCCCAACCGGCGCGCCGACGCCTGGTCGGTGTCGATGGGCAACCCGCATCGCGTGCTCTTCGAGGAGGGAGATCCGCTGGCGCTCGCGCGCGAGTTCGGGCCGGTGCTCTGCAGGGCGGAGAACGCCAACATCGAGTTCGCGCGCAAGCTCGGACCGCAGCGCTACCAGGTCTCGGTCTACGAGCGCGGCGCCGGCCTCACCCAGGCGTGCGGCACCGGCGCCTGCGCGGTGGCGGCGGCGGCGGTGGCGCGGGGCGAGGCCAGCCGGGGCGCGCCTATCTCGGTGCTGCTCCCGGGCGGCGAGCTCGTCCTGCGGGTCGACGCCGAGAACCGCGTCTTCATGCGGGGCGCGGCCGAGCTGGTCTTCACCGGCGAGCTGTAGCCGCAAAGGCGGCCTACTCGTCGAGGATGGCCTTGAGCACTTCCTTCTCGGAAGCGGTGATGTGGACGGTGCGGGTCACGTCCTTCTGCAGCTCGGTGTTGATGAGGCGGATCTTGTGATCGCCGGCCGCCAGCATGAGCGGCTCGTCGAGCGGAGTGGTGCCCACCTCGCGGCCGTCGACCTCGACCTTGGCCCAGGGGCGGATGAGCAGCACCAATTCGCCCTTGGCCAGCACGGTGGGCCGCGGCTGCTCCACCGCCGGCGGCGCGGCCGGCGCGGGCTTGGGCGGCTCGCGGACGATGACCACCGGCGCTGCCTCCACCTGGGCGATGTGGCGCGGGCGCTGCTTCGGCTCGGGGCGCTTCTCCAGCTCGCCCTGTTTCTCCGCCGTGGCCTGCTTCTCGGAAGTCGCCTGCTTCTCGGGAGCGGCCTGCTGGTCCGTTGCGGCCTGCTTCCCGGGCTCTGCGGCGGGCGGCGCCTGGACCGCGTGCCCCTTGGGCGCGGGCTCGCTGTCTCCCACCGTGGCGCGCTCGACCGCCACCGGCGCTGCCGCCGGCTCCTGGTGGAAGAAGAACCAATATCCGCCGGCGCCGCCGCCGACGGCGATGAAGAGGAACGCCAACAGGCCGACCAGAAGCCCGCGGCTCCCGCTCTCGACGCGGACCGGCTGCGACACCGCCACCGTCCGCGAGTCGCGCTCCTGCGCCTTGCCGCGCCCCTTCACCAGCGCAGGGGCGAAGCCGGTGCCGTTCATCTCGTCCTCGATGTGCTGGATCTCGGCCGAGCTGTGCTCGGGCGTCGCCGCGTCCGCTGACGGCTCCGGCGAGTACGCCTTGACGAAGTCGGAGATGCGCGCGGGCGTCAGGCTCTGGCCCAGCTGCACCACCAGGCTCTCGAGATCGGCCTGCAGCTCGTGGCAGCTCTGGTACCGCTGCGCCCGATCCTTGGCCAGCGCCCTGTCCACGATGGCGACCAGACCCTCGGGCGCGTCGGGGCGCAGCTCGGAGAGGGGCGTCGGCTCCTCGGTCATGATCTTGCCGATCAGCGCCACTTCGCTCGTGCCCTCCCACGGCCGCTTGCCGGCGAGGAGCTCGTAGAGGACCACGCCCAGCGCGAAGACGTCGGTGCGCCGGTCGAGAGGCTCGCCGCGCAGCTGCTCCGGCGGCATGTACGCGACCTTGCCCTTGAGCGTGCCGGTCCGCGTCTGCGAGGAAGAATTGGCCGCCTTGGCGATGCCGAAGTCCACCACCTTGGCCGCGCCGTTGCGGTGGACGAGGATGTTGTCGGGCGAGATGTCGCGGTGGACGAGGCCGAGCGGCCCGCCCTTCTCGTCGGACAGATCGTGCGCGTACTGCAGGCCGCCCGCCGCCATCGAGATGATCTTGCAGATCTCGGGGATGGGCAAAAACTCGCCGCGGCCTTCGGCGGTCTTGTGGACGGCGCGCAGGCTGGGGCCGTCGATGAACTCCATGGCGATGAAGTAATTTCCGTTGGCCTCGCCGAGGTCGAAGATCGAGACGATGTTCGGGTGATCGAGCCGCGCCGCCAGCCGCGCCTCGTTGAGGAACATCTCGACGAACTGCTTGTCGCGGGCGAGGTGCGGCAGGATGCGCTTGAGGCAGACCAGCTTCTCGAAGCCCGCCGCGCCGGCCTGCTTGGCCAGATACACCTCGGCCATTCCGCCCGAGGCGATCAGCTTGACCAGCTTGTATTTTCCGAGCGGTGTCGTCATGGGAGCCAATCGTTTTACCGCACCCGAAGGGCTTCCAACAATTCGCTATTTCGCCGGGGGAGCAGGCGGAGGGGCAGGCGCTTGCGCTGGCGGCGGCCTGGCAGGGGAAGCGCGCAGCTCCTGGGCCACGCCGCGCAGCCGGTCGGCCTCCTGCTGCGCGGCCAACGCATGCGGTCCCTTGCCCGCCGCCACCATCAAGAGATTCTGCACCGCGGTGTCGAGGAGCGCGGCCGACTGCTGCACGCTGGTGCTGGCGTCGTCCCAGGCGAGCTCGGCCTTCATGACCACCAGCTCCGCGACCTGCGCGCCGGTGAGGCCCGGCAGCTGTCCGGCCCGCTCGACCAGCGCCGCCGCCGCGTGGGTGTCGCCCTTCTTGGCCGCGGCCTTCGCCCATTCTTGCAGCACGCCGAAGAGGTGGCGGTCGAGGCTGTTCTGATCGTCGAACTCCTGCTCGGCCGGCGGCTTCTCCCCGGCGGCGAGCGGCACCGCCGCGTAGATCTTCTCGCCGGAAGGCGCCGTGCCCATGGGAAAGAAGCGCCCGCGCTCGATGACCAGCTGCCCGTTCTCGGCGAAGACGCGGTAGTGGCGCTCGTTGCGCTCCGAGGCGAGGAACCACACGGTGCCCAGGAGCGCCGCGATCACCAGCCACAGCACCGCCCGCTGCAGCGCGCCGCCTCCGCTGCGCTTGGGAGTCTCGTCCGCCATCAAGTCCCCTTCTTGACGCCGATGAACGGCACGTTGCGATATTTTTCCGCGGCGTCGAGACCGTAGCCGACCACGAAGCGGTCCTCGATCTGGAAGCCCAGGTAGTCGATGGGAATCTTGGTCCGCGACCGCGACGGCTTGTGCAACAGCGTGCACAGCTTCACCGAGGCCGGGTGGCGGGTGGCGAGGTTGTCGAGCAGGTAGCGCATGGTCAGCCCGGTGTCGACGATGTCCTCGACGATGAGGACGTGCTTGTTCTCGATGGGCTTGGAGACGTCGCTGGTGATCTTGACCACGCCCGAGCTCTCGGTGGCCTCGCCGTAGCTGGAGAGCCCGATGAAGTCCACCGCCAGCGGCAGGTCGATCGACCGCGCCAGGTCGGAGATGAAGAGGAACGACCCCTTCAGCACGCCGAGCAGCACCAGCTCCTTGCCTTCATAGTCGCGCTCGATCTGCTTGCCGATCTCCCTCACGCGAACAGCCAGCTGCTCCGCCGAAAAAAGAACCTCCAGATCGCCAGCCAGTTTCATTCCATCTCCTCTGCACAAACCTGAAGCCTGAGGCCTGATGCCTGCGCTGCGCGGCCCGCCCTAGACATAGGCATTGTTCATGATCTCGCCGAACCCGCCCCCGCCCGGCACGATGTACTGCCGGTCGTCGAGCCCCCGCTCTTCGTCCCAGCGCTTACCCGGTGTGGTCGCGAGAACGTCCGGCGCGCTGAGCCCGCGATCGAGACGAAGGGCATAGATGATGGCGTCGGGATGCGCGGCGAGCACGTTCTTGATG
>JANXXR010000207.1 GCA_025350525.1 Deltaproteobacteria bacterium | reverse complement strand
TCTTGAAAAGGCCGATGACCGTCTCGGCGAGGGCGTTGTCGTAGGAGTCGCCGACGCTGCCGACGGAGCGCTCGATGCCCGCCTCGGCGAGACGCTCTGTGTAGCGGATCGACAGGTATTGGGTGCCGCGATCGCTATGGTGCACAAGATCGCCGCGGTGGGGCCGCTGGTGCAGCGCTTGCTCAAGCGCGTCGAGCGCCAGGTCGCTGCGCAGCGAGCGCGACACGCGCCAGCCGACGATGCAGCGCGAGAAGACGTCGATGATGAAGGCGACGTAGACGAAGCCCGCCCAGGTAGCGACGTAGGTCAGGTCTGCCACCCAGAGCTGGTTCGGCTGACTCGCGTGGAATTCGCGCTCGACCAGATCGGGCGGCCGCGGCGCCGCCTCGTCTGCGATGGTGGTCGCTTTGAAAGCGCGGCCCCGGACGGCGCCGCGCAGACCCAACTCGCTCATCAGCCGCTCCACTGTGCAGCGCGCCGCCTCCAGGCCCTCGCGCACCAGCTGCCGCCAGACCTTGTCAGCGCCGTACACCGCGAGGTTCTCCTCGAAGACGCGGCGGATCTCTTTCCGCAGCGCTTCGTCGTGCTTCGCCCGCTCGCAGCGCAGCTCGGGATCGCGCCTGCGCGCCCGGTGCTGGTAATAAGTCGCCGGGGCGATCGGCAGCGACGCGCAGATCGGCTCGACCCCGTATTCGCTGCGGTGGCTTTCAACGAAGTCCACCATTACCTCGGTCGGCGGTCGAGCTCCGCCTGTGCGAAATACGCTGACGCTTTTCGCAAAATCTCGTTGGCCCCTTTCAACTCGCGGTTCTCTCGCTCCAGCTCCTTGAGCCGCTCTCGCTCGCTGGTCGTCAACCCAGGCCGCTCGCCCTGGTCGCGCTCCATCTGCCGCACCCAGCGCCGCAACGTCTCCGCCGTGCAGCCCAGCTTGCTCGCCACCGAGGAGATCGCTGCCCATTGCGAGCCCGCGGTCTGCTGCTGCTCGAACACCAGCCGCACCGCACGCTCACGCGCCTCTGCGGGAAATTCGCTTCGTCGTCCCATTGCCCCAGATCTGCCCCCTCACATCCGCGCCTTGCCGAGCCGGTCGAGGAGACTCGGTTTGCGGGCATGCGTGGCGCGCAGCTCCTCGATGCGACTTCGAAAATCGGCTCCATCCTTCCCAGCGGCGAGATCCCGGAGCTCCACGAGCACCTCCACCGCTTGATCGTAGCTCTTCGGTAGCTTGGTGGCGATGAGGCCATCCACCTTCTTCCAGAGCTTGGGTTCCTTGCCCGCCAGTCGATCGAGGTGTTTCGCTCTGGCGCGAGCAGCGTCACGCTCGCGCCGCGCCTTCTCCTTCGCCGCCTTCTCGGCCGCGATCCGCCGCCGCTCGCCGGAGGCCTGCTCGGCGACCGCAAGTAACTCTGCCACGGTTCGCCGGATGACCACCAACTCACCCTTGCCCGGATCGCCCCCACGCTCGCGCCTCACACGCTGGGCGAGCTCGTTCGCGAGTGCACCGTCGTTGCCCGCGATCAGTCTCGCGAGAAGTGCGTCCCGCTCGGCGAGGGGAAGCCTCGCGAGCCACTCCGTGACTTCCGCGGCCTTCGGCTCCAGCTGGACGAGCGGCGCGCTCGCGGCGGCCGCGGCGGCGACGAGATCGGTTTCGATCCGCAGGAACTCGACGAGGCTCTCGAGCGAAGCACTGAGCTGTGCCAGGCCGGCTGGCACCGGGGGCTCGATCTCGTCGTCGTCAAGGTCTCCGCGCTGCGCGCAAAGAAGCCAGCCCAGGTACAAGCTGCGGAGATCGCCACGGGCGAGTTCGGCCCGAACGGATATGAGAGACGAGAGGTGGCTCTCTCCCTCGACCCACTCGCTGCCTTCCTCGTCCTCGGAGAGGAAGGTCAGGATCACCATGCCGTTCTTCTCGCGCGCGGCGGCACGATCGCCTCTGCAGTAGGGCCGCGCGGTCCTCAGGTTCAGGAGACGCGCTGGCAACCGCAGCTTGAAGACGTGAGTGCCCCAGTTGGCGAGATGCAGAAACGCGTCGAAATATTTCTCCATCCAAGCGTCCTCGTCGCCCTTGAAGTTCCCCCAGGAGTAGTCGTTGACGAAGCTCGTCGGCGTGATCTGTGCCCGCGTCGAGCAGGCGCGAAGCTCTGCCATCTCCTTTCCGGTCAGCGGCCGATCGATGGCCTGGAACTCGTAGTACTGGTACTCGCTCATCACCAAGATCCTCGCCAATGGCGGTACGCCTCGATCCATTCCGCGCCGTCAGGCGCTGGCGTCGGTAGCGGCAGATCGAGGATGGGGAGCGATTGCCGGTCGCGGCCACGTGAGCAGATCGCGACGATCTGATCGATGCGATTCAGGTCGATCAGCTCGACCGAAACCGTGACGCCCAGAACCGTCGTCTCGAAGGGCACCGCCAGGTTCTGGCCGATCATGGTGAACCAGCCCGTGATCTGCTCCGACTCGTCGTGGGCATCGACCGTCGCTTCCTCGATCATCTCCTCGATCCTCGCCTTGCTGATCCGAGGGAGCGGCCGGTTCTCTCGCTTCATGGCTCCTCCCGCTCCTTGAGCGATCGCAGCACGTCCTCGTCGTACTCGACGACGATCTCGTCTCCAGCCTCCGCATATCCGAGGGGCGCCTCGCCTCTCGCGTAGCCGATGGCGCGGTAGCCGCGCAGGCGCTTCTCGAACATCCGCAACAACACCGGAACCTCGCGATCGACATAGTCGAAGATACGCACCTCCTTCTTCGCTGGGTGGAGACGGTGCAGCCGGCCCGTGTACTGAATCAACGTCCCCTTCCACGACACCGGCAGCGCCAGGAAGAGCGTGTCGAGACGGGCGTCGTCGAACCCTTCACCGATGTAGCGCCCCGTCGCCAGCACGAGCCTCTCCTCAGTCTCCGGAATCGTCGCGAGTTGCTCATTCACCGCACGCCGCTCCTTGGCGCTCATTCCACCTTGGAGCACGAGGACATTCCGGGCAATCTTCTCCAGGCGGGCCGCGAAGTACTCGAGGTGGTCCTTCCGCTCGGTCAACAGGATATGAGAGCGCCCCTGCTCGAGCGCCTGAATGACGTCGTTGAGGATGAGCTCATTGCGTTTCTCGTCAGCCGCGAGCGCCGAGTACAGCTCTTGGATGCCCAAAGACCTCTCGTCCGATGTCTCGAAGCGAGTCTCGCGCACCACCAGTGTGTGAGCGAAGGGACGCTGCGCAGCCTGGCTCTTCGCGTCTACCGCGAAGCGTACCGGCCCGAGTTGCATCTCGATGATCGGGTGGTGGCCGTCGCGCCGCTGCGGAGTCGCCGTCAGGCCCACGATGTATCTGGCCTTCGCCTCGGCCAGGACACGCTCGAACGAGACGGCCGGCAGGTGGTGGCATTCATCGACGATAACCTGTCCGTACTTCGCGACGAGGTCCTGGACCTTCTCCTGGCGGACCAGGCTCTGAATCATCGCGACATCGAGCCGGCCGTTGCCCGTCTTCTTGCCTGCTCCGATCTGACCGATCTCTTTCGGGTCGATTCCGAGGAAGAGCGCCAACTGAGCCAGCCACTGGTCGAGAAGCGGGCGGCGGTGCACGAGGATCAACGTGCTGCAGCTTCGCTTGGCCACCAGGTAGGTGCCGACCACCGTCTTGCCGACGCCGGGCGGCGCCACGAACACGCCGATGTCGTGCCCGAGCAGCGCGTTCGCGGCCTTCTGCTGCACGGAAGTCAGTTCCCCATGGAAACGAAATTCGAGCGGGTCACCGGCCGCGCGCTCGTCATCGACCTCGAGCGAGGCTCCGTACTCCCGCAGCAGCGCCTCGACTTCGCTCTGGCGCCCGCGCGGCAGGCCCACGAACCGGGGGAGATCCTCGGCGCATGCGATCACCCGAGGAGTCGTGGCAGTCGAGAGGCGCATGCTCTGCTTCTTGTGGAACTCCGGGTTCTGGAACGCCTCGAGCCGCTTGATCTCGTTGATCAGCGGCGAGGGGAGGCCCGCCTTCTCGACGAAGAATTTCTGCGCGAGCACTGCGCGCACCTTGGGCGGGACTGGCTCGGTCATGCCCACCGGCTTCGGCTTCCTCGAGGGCAGCCGAGCCCACGGCGTCGCGTCCTCTTCATTGGTTGTCTCCTGGAGCCGCACGCCCACCACGGTTCCCCGCCGAGTCGCTTCGCGCGCAATCATCTCAACAGTTGCCGGAGCGATCCGTGGCACCGAGGCGAGATAGGCCCACTGCTGGTCGTCGGGGTACGGCTTCAGCTGGTCATCGAGGAAGACCGAGTTTCCGTGTTGCCGCGGCTCGTGCTGGAGCGGCAGCGCGATGAGGTTGCCGAAACCACCTCGAGGCATCGTGTCCTGGCTTGGGAACAGTCGGTCGTAGGACTCCATGCTCAGTTCGTGCCGCCGCGACATGGTCTCGGTGATGAAGTAGCAGCCCATCTTGCGCGCGCTGGTCGCGGACACCGGCGACGAGAAGAAGAACCAGACGTGGGCGCCATTGCCCGAGCGTGATCTCTCGACCGCCCCAGGGACACCGACACGTCGGCACGTCTCTGCGAACGCAGCCACGTCCTCCATCCAGGAGCTCTTGTCGAAGTCAACGGCGAGGAACCACGTGGTTTCGACCTCGAGAAGCGGGTACACGCCCATCACGTGGCGGCCCGTCAGGTGACCGACAACGGCCGCATCATCGAATGGGATGAAAGCCTGATTTGGACACTCGCCGCACTTCACTTTCGGCAGCTCGCAGACACCCTTCACGAACTTGTTCCGGCATGCCGGCGCGTAGCCAGGTCTCCCGGTCTTCTTGCTCACGAACCGCGTCGGGAACACCTCCTCGCGCCCGCGGAACAAGGAGCGAAACAGGGCAACCTTCTCGGCCGACGTCCGGGGCGCCGGCGCCTCGATCATGAGTGGCAGGCGCACGCGAATCTCCGGCTCGGCGCCCAGCGAAGCCAACTCGAAATGGAGCGCTCCGAGACGACGTCGCGAATCCGTCTGCTCGGCTTGGAGCTGCTCGAGACGGGCCTCCTCCTGCGTGATCGCCTGAAGCAGCTCCCCGCGTCGCTCCCATCCTCTCGGCTTCTTCATCTTCGTGGCGCTGTTCCTCGCCTGGCGGGGCGGCGCGCCTCGATCTCATGCCGAGTCTTCTCGATCTCCTCGACCAACAGACGCTCCTCCGGGAGGGCTGTCCGGTACTCTGCTGCGAGCACCTTGTTCGGCAATCCTTCCAGCGCGTACCTGGCGACCGCGTGATCCTTCTCGGCACACAGGATCAGTCCGACTGGCGGGTTCTCGCCCGACACCGCCCAGTGCTCGCGCGCATAGTTCAAGTACAAGTGCATCTGCCCTGCGTCCGCGTGCGTGAACTTGCCAAGCTTGAGGTCGATGATGACCAGGCACCGAAGCCGGCGGTGGAAGAAGAGCAGGTCGATTCGGTACCACTCGTCACCGACGCGGAGCCTCCGCTGCCGCCCGACAAAGGTGAAATCACCGCCCAACTCTAGGAGGAATGCTTCGAGCTTGGCGATCAGGGCGGCTTCCAAGTCTTTCTCGGAGTACTCATCCTTGAGCGCCAGGAACTCGAGGACGTAGGGATCCTTGATTTCCTGCTCGGGCGTGATGACGTCCTCGGGTGCGACCACGGCACCCTTGCGGGTCATCGCAGCCTTGTCGCGGGAGAGCGCGGTTCGCTCGTAGAACTGCGACTGGATCTGCCGATCGAGTTGGCGGCTCGTCCAGCCGCCACGGAGGGCTTCCGTCTGGTAGAATGCCTTGGCTTGGGGATTCTTGACGGCAAGCAACCTGACGTAGTGCGACCAAGGCAGCGGGAAGCGAGGTTGGACAGGCAAAGCGACGTCGATCGATTTCGCAGACGCTGTCTGCGAAATGTCAGGCCGGTCGGAGAGCGCCGCGGCGGAGAGCGATTTCGCAGACGGCGTCTGCGGCATTGGCCAGCCGAGGTAGAAGGTCCGCATCTGCTCGAGGTTTCGCTCGGAGAAGCCTCGACCGAAGCGGTTGGAGAGGTCATTGGCGAGCCGCTTCAACAACCGTTCTCCGTAGCCAGCGCGCGGCAATCCTCGCTGCTCCTGCTCGACGATCCGTCGGCCGACGAGCCAGTACGTCGCTGTCATGACCGCGTTCACCGAGCGGGCGGCAGTACGGCGTGCCTCTTCGACCACGCGCGCCACATCGGCCAGCAGGACGTCGTAGCCGGCAAGCGCTACGTGGCTCGATCTCTTCGCAGGCTTGTTCCGGGACGTGGGCATCTAGCCAAGCCAGATTGCCCCGAGGACGCTTTCGACGACAAGCGCGATCTTGCCCTGAACGGCCCTGCCTCGATCACTGCTCTGTTAGCCTCTGCCCGCGCAGCTGGTGGCCGGGCCGAAAAGCACGCCTGCGAATGTTCCATCTTTGTTCCAGCACGGCCGAACATGCCCGCCTCTGCTCTAGCCAACTCGCGTGTTTCGCTCTCGAAGCAGTGGCTGCTCGGCTGGGACCGTTGTGAACCGCTGGCGTCGCCATGAAAGGCGACGCCCATGAAAAAGCCCGGACTCGCTAACTACGCGGAATCCGGGCCAAATGGAGCGGAACACCGGATTCGAACCGGCGACCTTCGCCTTGGCAAGGCGGTGACGAGGATGTGCACGGAGATGCAACGGGAGTCAAGTCGTTGGAATCTGACGCGCTCGCGGGGCCCGCGTGCACCTCAGTTTTGCAAGCCGATGCAGCCGGAATCAACGTCGCTACTGACGCCGGACTGACGCCGCCCTCGGGAGCCCCGCCCGGCTCGGTCGTCGCCGCAATCCCGGACGACCGCCTGTTCACCATCTCGGAAGTCGCAGCGCTGCTGAACGTCCCGAAGTCCGCCGTCTACTCCGCCTGCGACCGCGGAGATTTTCAGTACGTGAAGTTCGAGGGAGCGGTGCAAGTCGAGGGTCGCGACCTGAAGCCGTGGCTTGCGTCCTGTCATCGAACACAATCTCCCACGCCATGACCGGAAAACGATCCAAGCGCGCTGTAGGCGCGCTGCCTAGCAGCCGTGGCGAGTCCATTTCTTCCGGCGGCATCCGACCGACGATCCGGCCCAGGCGGTTCCGGCGAGGTCCTTCCTCGACATATAGTGCTCGAAGACGCGCGATGTTCTGGCGCAGCCGCAGGTCCTGCGCTTCGAGTCTGGCGAACAGCTGTTCGCCGATCGCGTGCCATGGTCCATTGATCTTTGCGCTGAGGGGGTATGTAATTGGGAAAGTACTGCTCTGTCTCCGCTCGGACGGCGATGACGGCCGAATCCGGCAGGGGCTGAGCATTAGGGGGAAACTCATGACGGCCCGACTCGCAATCGCGATCGCAATTGCAATGTCCATCTTCACTGGATGTGGCGATCTTCCCGAGAAGCAGCTGCGCGTTCAAGAGAGATCCGCGGCGCTCATCCAGACCTGCACCGCCCAGAACATCGCGGGATATCCCTACAGCGGGACGCTCTGCGCCGGGTGGGCCGTCGACGGCTGCACTCCGGGCATGCTCTACAACTGCACCGGAGGCCCTCGCGGGACGCAGAACAACTGCACGTTCAAACAGACCTGCAACCCGGGCTGCTTGAGCGGGCCCAACAGCACGCCGGTGACGGCCAACACGCAGACGCCTGTAGCGAACGACGCCTGTTTCAGCGGGGCCACGCCGCTCACGCTGACGTCGAGCTCGGTCACCGGCGGGAACAACATCACGCTGACAGCCACGCTGCAGGCGACGCACACGCCCTACGCGGTCGTCAACCTGCAGCAGTTGGGCCTCTACATCGCCCAACCCTGCAACGTACCGCTCGAGCTGCCGTCGGCATCCACGACGATGGCCTTCGTGCTGCCGACGGCGGTCGTCACGTCGCAGCAGCAGGCCGCACCCTGGGTGTTGACCAACTACAACGACTCGAACGGCCACAACCGGAACCTGGTCGGGCTGCCACAGCCGCTCGCGATCAACCCCGGCGGATCGATCGTCATCCCGCCGCTCGCCTCGTTCACCATCACCGACGTCAACGGCAACCCCGTCACCACCCTCGCCGGCGGCGCAAGCGCGTACACGACCGGCTCGCTCACGGACGTCGCGCCCTTTGGCGGCGTCAACGTGTCGGTGACGGGCAGCCCCGCCGGCCAGATCACCGGTGGCAACTTCACGATCGGCGCCGGATGCACTTCGCTGCCGGCCCCCGCGACGACGTTTGGGGGCGCCCTGACCGCGACGACCAGCGACACCTCCAGCGTCAACGTCACCGTGAGCGCCAACAGCGGCGCCGGGGCGTCGATCAGCCACAACATCACCGTCGGGCCGGCCCCACTCGCGATCGGCAACGTCATCCTGAACCCGAACGCCGTGGTTGGCGGCAATTCGTCGCAAGTGACCGTGACGCTGAACCGCGCGGTGATCGCGACCGACCCCTCATCGACGATGACCCTCCAGGTCAGCTCGGGCAACATCTCGAACCAGCAGATCGCGACCTTCCCGGGCTGCACCGGCTCGCCGTTCTGCACCGCGCCGGTGACCGTGCCGGTCGGCCAGCGCAGTACGCAGACGACGCTCTCGACGACGCATGTCTCCAGCCAGGACGAGGTGACCTTCGCTGCGTTCGCCACCTGGAGCCAAATATCGGCGAGCGCCAACCTGACCATCAATAGCGGTCCCTGTACGCCCAAGACGTGCGCGCAATTGGGATACAACTGCGGCAACCCCGCCGACGGCTGCGGCGGCACGCTCAATTGCGGCACGTGCCCGAGCGGCCAGACCTGCTCCAACAACGTTTGCAGCGCGAGTTGCACGCCGAAGACCTGCTCGGGTCTCGGGTTCAATTGCGGCAGCGCCAGCGACGGCTGCGGCAGCACGCTCAATTGCGGCACCTGCCCGAGTGGCCAGACGTGCACCAACAACGTCTGCACGAGCAGCTGCACGCCGAAGACCTGCTCGCAGCTCGGCTTCAATTGCGGAAGCGCCAGCGACGGCTGCGGCGGCACGCTCAATTGCGGCAATTGCAGTCGCCGCAAGACTTGCGCGAACAACGTCTGCCAATAGTCGCATCAGCAAATAGAGGAGGGCGTCATGAAAGCGAGTCGGAATAGCGGCATTGGTCTTCTGTTCGTCGCGGGCGCGCTCCTCGGTTCGTGCGGAGCGCCGAAAACGGACGACACGCTGGCGTCCCTCTCTCAGGCATTTGGCGGTCCGACGGTGTCGTCCGTGACGCTCAGCCCGTCGACGATCGCGGGTGGCAGCGGCGGCGGCTCGACGGGCACGGTGTCGCTGACGGCGGCGGCGCCGTCGGGCGGGCTGGTGGTGACGCTCACCAGCTCGAACACCTCGCTCGCCGCCACGGTCCCAAGCATCACGGTGCCGGCGGGAGCAACGAGCGGGACGTTCGCAATCGGCACCAACGCGCGCTATCGTCGCTACAGCGGGCTTTCGTTCTCGGTCTCGTTCACCGGCTCGGCCAATGGGGGGAGCGCGTCGGCGACGCTCTCGGTCTCGGCGCAGCCCCGGCCGGGCAATATCTCCAACGACACGTCCGATCGCTTCGGCACGGTGTGCGGCGGCAGCTTCCCGGCGAGCCAGGGCGAGGCCGGAATCCTCTACAACTGCTCCACGTCGGGGAACCCCAGCGTGAACGGCACCTGCACCTTCCAAGCGGAATGCTTCCAGTTCGGTTGTCAGTCGGCGCAGTCGAGCAATTTCAAGTTCAGCGATGCCTGCGCCGGCAGCGGTCCGTTCCCGCTCGCCATCAGCCCGAACTACGCCGTGAGCGGCGCTCACCCGACGGCGACCTTCAGCCTGGCCCAGGCGGCGACCGCCGGCTCGGGCGTGGGGGGGCAGAGCAACAACTTCATCGCCACCGTCTTCCCGACGGGGGGCGTGAGCGTTCCGGTGGGCGCCACCAGCGCCAGCCAGACGGTCGCGACCTCCATCATCCCCTCGGTCGACTTCGTCGGGGTGAGCGGCAAGGTCTTGATCGCGGTGCCCGGCAGCGGCGGCGGCACCTTCGACAGCCAGCGCATCGGGCTTGCGTGGCTCGCGCTCGCGCCGCCGACGCCGGCGCCTTCGCGCGTCATCCCCACGCTCGGCCAGTTCGTGCTCGACAACCCCGTCCCCCTGAAGGGCGGCACCAGCTTCAATGCCGAGGTCTGGGCGAGCGGCGTCTCGCCGGCAGGCGGGCCCACGATCACCCTGATGAGCAGCAACGCGGCGGTCGCGAGCATCCCTCCGAGCGTCACCATCCCGGTGAATAGCAACGTCGTCGACGTGACGGTCCAGCACCGCCAACTCGAACACCACCAATACGGTCACCCTGAGCGCCTCCGACGGGACCTACACGTTCAACGACCCGGTGACGGTGCAGGCCGGCTCCTGCACCCCGACGACGTGCGCGGCGCAAGGCTTCAACTGCGACACGACCGGCGACGGCTGCGGCAACATCCTCAACTGCGGCACCTGCCCCGCTCCGCAGCAATGCATCCTCCACACCAGCCACGCGTGCCAGCCGCTCACCTGTCTGCAGCAGAGCGCCGTCTGCGGCACGATTGGCGACGGTTGCGGCAATACTCTCCAATGCGGCACCTGTCCCGCCGGCCAGACATGCACCAACAATAATTGCGTCGCCGGTTGCACGCCCACCACCTGCACCGCGCTCGGCTTCAACTGTGGCCCCGCTTCCGACGGCTGCGGCGGGACACTCAATTGCGGCACCTGCACAGGCGGCCAGACCTGCACCAACAACGTCTGCACCAATAGCTGCACGCCGAAGACCTGCTCTCAGCTCGGCTTCAATTGCGGCAGCGCCTCCGATGGCTGCGGCGGTACGCTCATTTGCGGCAAATGCAGTCGCCGCAAGACTTGCGTGAGCAACGTCTGCCAATAGTCGCGTCAACGACGTCGGCGACCGGCTTCCAGGACCTCGGCGGTGGCGTCGAGGCGGAGCCCGTCGGACCTGACCGCCGACGGCACGCTGGTCGCCTGTCGTTTGCCAAAAGTCCGTCCTGACTGGACGGTGGGCCGGCGGTGTGCAAGCAATCGAAGAAATGTCCTTCGTAACTCGCGCTGTTGGGCACCATGCGTGCGACGCTCAGAACCCGCACCGACCTCGCGCTGGAGAACCTGGCGCTCCGGCATCACGGTCTCGGGACGCACCGGCAGGGCTTTCGCGCCTTCTGGACCTGGAAGTCCCGCCGAAAGCGAACAGGTCGACCGCCGGTCGCCTCGGAGTTGGCCGACCTCGTGCGCACCATGGCGCTCGCGAATCCGCTCTGGGGCGCGCCACGCATCCACGGAGAGTTGCTGAAGCTCGGGCTCGACGTTTCGCAGCGCACCGTGGCGCGGCTCATGCCGCGTCGCCCGAAACCACCTTCTCAGACCTGGCGAACGTTCCTCCAGAACCACGTCGCCGACCTTGTCTCAGTCGACTTCTTCATGGCGAAGGATGCACCCGAGCCGCGTGCCGTCGAGCCACCCGGGCACGGCCACGTCGTTGCCCTGCCCCACGTCGGCGGCCTTCACCACCGCTACGTCCGCCGCGCGGCGTAGACACAGTCGACCCCCTCCACTTCGACGGCATGATCGAAGTGCACTTGTCCGCTGCCACTGCCGTGCTGCTAGCCGGAGGTGTCGATGCGTTCATACTCAACTCTGTAGGCCCGCCACATCAAGGTCATCTTCCAACTCGATCACGGCCATGATCGGCGCCGCCGATCGATCATTTCATGGGCCCGCGATCGAGTTTTGGCCAACGACACTCTGTCGTCCCAGCGAAGCGCCGGCAACGGACCTCGGTTGTCAGGCCGATGCAACCAATTGCTGGGGAGTGCAACGTGATGTCAGGCGTAAAAAGAGGTCGACTGACGCCGGACTGACGCGCTCAAGACGCTCAAATGCGACGACCCCGACCATCGCGAAAAATCGCGTGAGATCGGGGCCTTGGATGGAGCGGAACACCGGATTCGAACCGGCGACCTTCGCCTTGGCAAGGCGAACAGACCGAGTCACCAACCGTCCCCGATCCTCACCAACCGTCACCAACCGAGCCAAACCATTCGAGTCCCCGGCCGCTTGCGGAGGGGCTTCCTCACCAACCATCCCCATCGGTTCACAACCGTTGTGTTCCACAGGTGTTCCAAGACGGGGCGCGACTGCTCGACGTTGCTCAGGCCGCGGTGCTCCTGGGCTGGACGAAGGATGCCGTTCGCGCGGCCTGCCGACGCGGAGATCTCGAGCATGTTCGTGACCACCTCAACGCCTACCGCATTCCTTGTACGGCGGTTCTCAAGCCTTCTCAGGGATCACGATGTCGCCCTTGGTGCTCCCTACGATGTCGAACAGCTCTTTTTGTTCCGCCTCGGGAACCTTGAACTTGTCGAGCGACTTCTTGAAGTCGGCGGCCATGGCTTGCCATTCCTTCTCGTGGATGTTGAGATGCGCGTGCGACTCCTTCATTGCGCGCCCCACGTACTTGCAGGGGCCTCCCGTCACCTGGCAAACGAGAGTTGTCACGTGGAACTTGAGCCCCTGCCTGGGAACCCGCTCGCGCGCCTCTTTGATGGCCGGGTTGGCGTTGAGCGTCTTGTTCACCAGCAGCCGGTCGATGAAGTCGTCGACCACCAGTGAGATGGGGTACGCGCCTCCCAGCCGATCGTAGAGCGACTTCTTCTCGGGCGCCGCCTGTTGGCCCTCCGTCCTGGCCGGCCTCGCCAGGAGCAACGTCGCGGTCATGAGAGCAATGGACATCATCCCCAAGAACCCATGCTTGCGTTTCATACTTCCTCCCGAGCCAGGCTCGCTTTGAGCGAGCAGGACATTGACCTTCACAACCGCTCCGCGATCCCCGCCGGCGCGCGGTGACTCAAGCCTTTCGCGCGAAAACGTTGATGCCGGTGACGCCGTACTTGCGCGCGATACGTTCCTTGCTCGTACCGCGGAACGTGTCGAATCTCTCGCGCACTGCCACGTCACGGAAGCCGAGTTGCGCGAGCAGCGCGATGAGCTCTCCCTCCGGGAGAGCGCCGGCAATTCAACCCGTCCAGAGATCGATGTCCTTGCGGGTCGACTCCGATAGCTCGTTCGCCACCACAATGTCCCCGTAAAGAAATCGGCCGCCGGGCTTGAGCACGCGGAAGACTTCGCCGAAGGCGACCGACTTGTCGGAGGTGAGGTTCAAGACGCCGTTCGAGATGACGACATCGGCGCTCGCGTCCTCGAGCGGTAGCGACATCGCGTCGCCGAGGTGGACTTCGACGTTGTCGAGCCCGGCCGCGCGCGCCGAAGCGTGGGCCTTCCCGGTCATCGCTTCGGTCATGTCGATGCCGATGGCCCGGCCACGCGGGCCGGCGCTCTTCGCAGCGAGCAACAGGTCCATGCCGGCCCCGCAGCCGATGTCGACGACGATCGAGCCTTCCTCGATGGGCGCGACCCGGTGCGGATTCGCCACGCCCGCGAATGATGCTGTGCTCTGGGCAGGCAACTGCCCGAGGGCGGCGCGGTCGTAGCGGAGGAACTCGGCCGCGTAGTCGGGCCCGCGATGGAAATGGAACTCACCTGAGGGGTCGCTCGCGACACGCGCGTAGATGGAGCGGATCTCATCGCGCAATTTGCGCGTGTCCAGATCTACCGGGCAGGCAATGGCCATGGCGTGCTCCTCCAATGCGTGACCAGGACGACCAAAGTCTTCTGCTCGCTCATCCTTGGCCCCCTTCGTGCTCCTTCCTCCTCTGCAGGACGCGTACCGCCCGAAAACGCCCGGTTTGCGCGGCCAGCTCCGTGGCGTATGTCTGTTCGGACATGGTGGCCTATGCTGGATCAGATATGACGGAACCGATGACGACTTTGCGCGACCGACTCGAGCGAGGCTACGGGATGCGCGCCCAACGCATGGCTGAGGGGTTGCTGCTCGCGTCGTCGTTCGTCTTCGACGACCTGCGGCCGGCGTACGCTGCCTCCGGCATGTGGGTTCTTCAAGTCATCTCGCCGATCGCGTCGCCCGTTGCCCTTCTCTGGATCGTCTTCGATCGGCGCGTTCCGCCCGACCGGCTCGGCAACCTCTACTACGACTCCGCCGGAACGCGCGGTGCCGCCGCAATCTCGTGCGTGGTGCTGATGGCTGCGTTCGCGCTCATCCGCTGGGCCGGCATGCCGACCCTCGGCCGCATCCTGATCGGAGCGCCCGCGGCTTCGTGCATTCTTTCAGCCACCGTCGGCTTCTGCGCCGGCTGCAGCTATTTCGTTCTCGGTCGGGATCTGCTGGTGCGCGCGGGCCTCGTGCGCGGCAATCCTGAAGGAGCAAGCGATGTCGACGTCGAACGTGATTAACGCGAACTGCATTCTGCGGCGGAACCTCAAGACACAACCGTACGGCCGCTGCTCCGTCTGCACGCTCAGGCTTGGCGGCTGTCACGCGTGGCAAGCCAGCGTCCTGTCCTTCGGCATGATCATCCTCGCGCTGGCGACGACCGTTGTTCCGGCCGGGTGGCCGGTGCGCCTCATCGCCCTCGGGATCATCGCGTTCGTCGTCGCCGAAGGATTGGCGAATCACCGCAGGACGGATCAGTTGATCTACAGCGAGCACGTGCTGCGCGAGCACAACGCGCGGCTGGAGCGCGCCGTCGCTGGCGCCACGCACGAACTGCGCGAGACCAACCGCGCGCTGGCGACCTCAAATCTGGAATTGCTCGAAACAGACCGCATGCGCGAGGCGATCGTCGCCAATGTGACGCACGATCTCCGGACGCCGCTGACGGCGATCAAGGGCGCAGCCGACAATCTGCTCGACCACATTGCGGGAGCGCTCACGCCGGCTCAGCGCGAATACGTCGAGATCGTTCGCGACCATGCCACCCGTCTCACGGACACCGTGAACGAGCTGCTTCAGGCCGCTCGTCTTCAGGCTGGCAACGTGGAGTTGCAACCCGAGCCGCTCGACGTCCATGCGGTGGTCGAAGAAGTCGCGACCAGCCTCCAGCCGCTCGCGCGCGAACGAAGGATTCGCCTCGAAGTCCACGGAAGCGAGGCGCGGGGCGCCGCCGATCGCGAGAAGCTGCGCCGTGCCGTCGAGAACCTGATCTCCAATGCCTTGAAGTTTACCGACGACAAGGGCGAGGTCATTGTCGAGGTCAGCGCCAGTCGCGACGCCATCGAGGTCGCCGTTTGCGACACGGGCCACGGCATTCCCGCCGAGGAGCTCCCGCGCCTCTTCGAGCGATTCTATCGCGGTTCCACTCGCCAGCCGGGCACCGGTCTGGGGCTGTCGATTGCGCGGAACCTCGTTCGACTCCATGGCGGCGACATCACCGTGGCAAGCACCGTCGGTCTCGGCAGCGAATTCCGCGTACGGTTGCCGCGCGAGGCGACCACAGCCCTGAAACTGCCCGTCCTCGGAGCCGCCTGATGGCCACCCTGGTGATCGCCGACGACGACCGCGCGATCCGCAAGATTGTGCGCGATCGGCTTACCGCGGTGGGCCACGTCGTCGAGGTCGCCGAGAATGGTCGTGAGGCGCTTGGCCTCATCGAGCGAGTCGAGCCCGACCTGGTGCTCCTCGATCTGCAGATGCCGGAGCTCGACGGTATTGCGGTGCTCGACAAGTTGCCCAAGCAGCCTGGTGCGCCGCTGATCATCGTCATCACTGCACACGGCAGCATCGAAGTTGCGGTGCGTGCAATGAAGGCAGGCGCGCACGACTTCCTTTCCAAGCCGTTCGAAGCGGCGCACCTGGAGCACGTGGTCGCGAAAGCGCTCGAAACCAGGCGACTGCGACGCGACGTAGGCGTGCTGCGGGGCGAAGTCGAGGCGCGACACCATCTCGTCCTCGGAGGGTCGAGTCGCATGCGCGAGATCGTACATCTCGCGGAGCGCGCGGCCGCGTCTGATGCCACGATCCTTCTCGATGGCGAGAGCGGCACCGGCAAGGAAGTGCTCGCCCGCGCAGTCCACGCGGCATCCCGGCGGGCGGACGGCCCGTTCGTCGCGGTCAATTGCGCCGCCTTGAGCGCCGACCTGCTCGAGAGCGAGCTTTTCGGTCACGAACAGGGCGCCTTCACCGGTGCCGTTCGCACGAAGCCGGGCCGTGTGGAGATGGCCGCGGGTGGAACGCTCTTTCTCGACGAACTCGGCGAGCTCCAGCCTGCCTTGCAGGCCAGGCTTCTGCGCATGCTGCAGGAGCGCGAGTTTGAGCGGGTAGGAGGAACGCGAACCCAGAAGGCGGACGTGCGGATCCTCGCCGCGACGAACCGCGATCTCGAGACTGCGGTCAGCACCGGGGAGTTTCGACGCGACCTCTACTACCGTCTCAAGGTGGTCGCGCTGCGGCTGCCCCCGCTCCGTGACCGCAGGGAAGACATTCGCCCGCTGGCAGCACACTTCCTGTCGCGCTTCGCACGGGAAGCCGGTCGCCCGACGCCGCCCCTCGACGATCGCGCCGCCACGCTGCTCGAGGACTACGCATGGCCCGGCAACATCCGGGAATTGGCCAATGTTCTGGAGCGCGCCATCGTACTGGGTGCTGGCGATCTCATCACCGTCGACGATCTACCCGAAGAACTGCACGAGCGCGCGCCGGATGGGTCGAACGCCAACACTAGCGTACCGCCGAGGACTGGCTATCACGACGCCGTAGCAGCCGCGAAGCGCGAGATCCTCCGCGATGCGCTGCGCACAGAGGGCGGCCACCAGACTCGCGCAGCGAAGCGCCTGGGCCTGACGCAGCCCTATCTCGCGCGGCTGATAAAGAACCTCCAGATCAAGCAGGAGGACGGATAATCCTGTCGTTTGCCAACACTCGCCCAGGAGAGTGGACGATGCACGAGCAGCGCACGACTTACACATCGAGAACCGCGGGAGTCGAATTTTGGCCAAC
>JANXXR010000195.1 GCA_025350525.1 Deltaproteobacteria bacterium | reverse complement strand
GCGGCTCCGCCGCGGCCGCGTCTCCGTGCGCGGCGAGCAGCTCATTCGCCTGGAAACAGAGATGGGCGCGGTGTTAGACGCGCTGCAGCAGGCCCAAGAAGCTTTGGCGAAGCACATCCGACGCGACGCGATTCCCAAGTTGCCCGAGGACGCCGCGTCCATCCTGCGTATCCTCTCCGCATACGCCCGCCGCGCGGAGTCGGAGCTCGCTCACTACGGCCTCAAGGCGGCTGACTGATAGGGCAGCTCTGTGAAAGCCTGAAACACGAGTGTCCTCCAAGGATCGCTTGGTATGTCCTCGGATACCGGTCAATGACGGCGGGACTGCTCAGGGCTCGAGAGACGCGACCGGATCGGAACCGATCGAGCAGACTCGGTCCCTTGCCCAATCGTAACGAGGTTGGCAGCGGAGAACCGGCCCGGCCGGGGCTGGTGCGATCAAGGCATGCAACTCCGCAGGGACGCGGCAGGTGCGCGGCTCGACCAAATTGACGTTGCATGTCGCTGAGCCTGCATCCTCTAGCGGACCCCATTGCGCTTTCCGCGTCGTGGATTCATCGCAAAGAAGCGTGACCGGCCCGGGGCTGACGCATTCAAGAGTTGGAAGCGCCATGCCACCTACGACCAGGGGCCTCGCACGCTGTTCGAGCCGTTCACATTGTTGGTAGCTTACTCGCTGACGGCACATTTCCTCTGTTCCCCAGAACGGCTTCTGGACAAGCTGAAACGGCTCGCCCTCAGCCGAGAGACCAACCGCGGTCATGGGGCCGGCATGGCCTGCGTAATATCCCTCCGTCCAGAAGGGAAGATGCTCCTTCCACGCTGTCAGAGCCTCTGGTTCGCCAAGGCTGTAGCAATTCTTCTGCGGCCCCCCGACCAACTTGGCCGTCACGGTTTCGAGATTGCAGGGAATGCAGGTCACGGTTTCGCGTCTCATCGCGACTGGCCTGAGCGGCAATTCGCCTGTCCTCAGCCATCGGAGCTCAAGGTCTCCAGGCTCGACCCGCCGTGTTCTCGTGCATAAGCTCGTGTCGAGCAGCCCCCAGTGTCGGTAGGCATAGACGAGCCATTCTTCGCCGACTTGATACCCGATGGAGCAGTCGCCTCCGCCACTGCCGCCGTTGACGACGCGCTCGTCGGAGGCCGAGCCCTTGAAGGTGTCAAGGACCTCGAACGTCACGCGCGTTCTGGACATGAACAGGAGGGGAAAGGGATCGACCGCGCTGACCCGTCCACGGAAGACCACCGTCGCTTCGGCGCGGGCCTCTTCGAGGGCGGGAGCCAACTCGCCGTTGCGCTCGCGGCAACTGCAGGCCTCTGCGGGTGCGCTCGAAAGCGCCGCAACGACGACAACGGCTGCTGCGATGCGAATCATTGGACTCGGATACTACCGCGGGCCGGACTCGAGATGTGCCGACCCCTCGAATTTAGCTGTCCTCGAGTTCGGTCCCAGCTCGAAGCCGTTCGAGATATCCTGTGTATCTGAAGGTGCGGTCGCGGCGTCGGCCGGTTGTCTCCTGAAGAATGCCGAGTTGGTCGAGCACGCCGACTGCTTTCGCGGCGGTCGGCTTGGTCGTATCGAGCAGCTTGACGACTGCTGGGATCGTCACGATGGGATGGCGCGGGAGTTGATCTAGCAGGCGCGCTGCCATCACGGAGGCATTCGAAGCCGAGAGGATGCGAGCGCGGTCCTTGTTGACCAGGACGAAGAGATCGCGGGCGGTAGCGGCGGCCTCGTCGGCGATGGTCGAGATTCCTTCGAGGAAGAAGGAGACCCACGCCTCCCAGTCGCCTTCGAGACGGACGGCGTTGAGCAGCCGGTAGTACTCGGCGCGGTGGCGCTTGAAGAAGAGGCTCAGATAGAGCAGGGGCTCGGAGAGCAGCTTCCAATGTTCTAGCAAGAGTGTGATGAGCAGGCGGCCGATGCGGCCGTTGCCGTCGAGATAGGGATGGATGGTCTCGAACTGGACGTGCACCAGGGCGGCGCGGACGAGGGGCGGAAGGTCATCGTCGCGGTGAATGTACTTCTCAAGGTCGCTGAGCAACCCCCCCAGTTTGTGCGGTGGCGGGGGAACGAAGACGGCGTTGCTCGGGCGCGTGCCGCCAATCCAGTTCTGGCTGCGGCGCAACTCGCCGGGCTGTTTGCTGGCGCCGCGCACGCCCTTCATGAGCCGTCGGTGCGCCTCGTTGAGCAACCTCGTCGAGAGCGGCAGGCCCTTCTCGCTCCGAAGCTGCTGCCGCGCATAGGCGAGCGCCGCGAGGTAATTCGAGACCTCCTCGACGTCACTGGCTTCCTCGCCGACAGGGGCGCCGGCCTCGTACGCGAGCAAGTCCACAAGTGAAGCTTGGGTACCCTCGATCTGCGACGAGACCACCGCTTCCTTACGCACGAAGGCGTAGATGAACCACTCCAGCGACGGCACCATCTCGCCAGCGAGCCCCAGGCGGCTCAGCTTCTGCTCGGCGAGACGCACCCTCCCCTGCAGCGCCGCGGAGAGTTTGAGAGCCGGCGGCAGCGGCTCAGGGATGAAGGCCGAGATCACCTCGCCCGCAGCGGTGCTCTTCTCGTAACGGCCGACTTGTCGCTTAGGGGTCGCCATCCAAGGAAAGGATCCTTGCCTAGCGGACGGAGAAAGTAAAGGGTCGCTTACTAAGATGCGAGACAAGTAAAGGTTTCCTTACGACGGTCGGCGCCGCCCCAGGTACGCGGCGAGATCGATCCGGAGCACCGAGCCGACGCGCACGTGCGGCAGCTCGCCGCGAGCGCAGAGCCGGTAGATGGTCTCCCGATTTACGCCCAGGACCGCTGCAGCCTGGCGGGGAGAGAGGAGTTGCGCGGAAAATCCTTGCAGCACTAATGCAGCAAACGGGCCGTGATTGTCCGGGTGCGTCGGGACGTTCGGGGAAGTCGGCGAAACCGTAACCCCTCGTAGAGTGACGGATCGGGACTCGGCGGACTCTGCGGTAAGCTCGTCTGAACGCCCTTCGAAGCCGCGGGCCAGAGGTTCGACTCCTCTCAGGCGCGCCAACCAACCGTCTCGCGAACCGCACCGGAGCGCGGGCGGTTGCCCGGACCTTCAGCTGTAATCCTCCACGATCGAGTGAGCGCCGCCTACTTGCGCGTGCATCCGGTCCTTTACGGCCTCCATCCCCAAGCCCGTAGGGTGCGCGGATGCCCTTCTGGCGCAAGCCCTACGATCGCTCCACCGCCCTGGCGACCGCCGAGAAGGCGCGGGCGGGCGGAAGCATCCGCAAGGCGGTCAAGTGGTACCGCAAGGTGCTGGAGCAGGAGCCGGGCGACGCGCCGGTGCGCGCGAAGATCGCGCCCCTGCTTGCGCGCCTCGGACGCTGGGAGGAATCCCGCGCGGCCTTCGACCTGGCCGCCGACGCCTTTCTCGCGCAGGGGTTCGCGCCCAAGGCGGTGGCGGTGTGGACGCTGGCCGCGCACACCTTCCCGGAGCACGTCCGCTACTGGGAGCTCATCGCTCAGCAACAGCTCTTGTCCGGGCGCAAGGCGGACGCGGTGCGGGCGCTCCTCGACGGGCGCTCGCGCCTGCGCAGGAGGAAGCAGCGGCCGTTGGCCGTGCTGCTGCTTCGCCAGGCGCTGACGCTGGAACCGGGCCGCGTCGAGGCGACGCTCGACCTCGCCGACCTGCTCCGGCTGGACGGGATCAAGGACGAAGCCCAGCAACTCCTCCACGCCACCCTGCTCCGCGTGGGGCGCGGGAAGATGAGGCGCCGGGTGCGCTTCGCGCAGCTCCGCATCGAACCGTCCTTCCGCTGCGCCCTCGACTGGGCGCTGGCGCGCTAGCGCTTTCTCTCCACCGTTTTTCTCTGCTTCAAGGAAGGAAGGGAATCGCCATGGAACATTTGTATCTGTGGCCGGCCAACCCGGCGGCGTCGCTGCTCGCACTCTGGATCCTGAGCCAGATCTTCCTCTACGCGGCACGCAGTCCGGTGCACCAGGCGCTGCAGGCCGGGGCGCGACTCTGCGCCGGCGTCTTCCGCATCGCGGCGCGCTGGTGCCTTGCGATGGGGGCCGGCGTGATGCGGCGCGACCGTGAAATGGTCATCGAGATGGGCAAGGGCGATCTGGAGGCGAAGCTCGGCCGCGAGTTCCACCGCATCGAGGGCGCTTTCGGCAAGGAGCTGTCCCGCTACCCCGACCTGCACCGCAAGATCGACGACGCGGTGACCAAAGTCGACGCCGACTTCCAGGAATGCGCCTCGTCGGCTCCGGCCGCGCCGGGGTGGAGCGAGGCGGTCACCGCCGTGGCGAAGATGCCGCAGAGCGGCGACCGGGTGGTGCAGAAGCTGCTGGAGGAGATCCACAAGTCGGCGGTCGCGGGCGAGAAGAAGGCGCTGCAGGACTTCCGCGACGCGACCGCCAAACGGCACCGCCTCCTCGGAGCGATGGCGCCGGCCTGGAAGGAGCTGACCAAGCTCGCCTCCGAGGTCTCGACGGCGGTCGCCTCCGCGCTGGAGTCGACCAAGCGCATCGACGGGTACATGGAGTCCTACGAGAAGGTGCGCAAGGCGGACGAGAAGGCGGTGCGCGCGCTGGGCTGGTCTTCGACGCAGCTGTTCGTCGTCTCGGTGCTGGTTCTGGCGGTGGCGATCGGCGGCGCCTTCGTCAACTTCAACCTGATCGCGCTGCCGATGAGCGAACTGGTTCCCTCGGGCAGCCGCATCGGCGGCATGCCGGTCGCAACCGTCGCCGCGCTGGTGGTGGTGCTGATGGAGGTGGCGGCGGGCATCTTCGCCATGGAGATGCTCGGCGTCACCAGCTTCTTCCCCAAGCTGGAGCTGCTTCCGCGCTCGCGGCGGCGCATGATCCTCGCCGTCGCGCTGGGCGGCCTCTTCATGCTCGCCGGTATCGAGGCGTCGCTGGCGGTGCTGCGGGAGCAGATCGTCGACTCCTCGAGCGCGCTGCGGCAGTCGCTGGCCGGCGCGCCGGCAGTGGCGGAGACGGCCTCTTCGCGCATCCCGGTGATCGGCCAGGCCGTGCTCGGCTTCATCCTCCCCTGGATCCTGGCGATGGTGGCGGTGCCGCTGGAGACGATGATCGCGACCGGCGGCCACATCGTGCTCAGCGCCCTCGCGGGCCTGCTCAATCTGGGCGGCATGCTCTCGCGGCTGGCCGGGCACGCGATGCGCCACCTGCTCGGGGCGGCGCGGCACCTGTACGACATCTACATCGTCATTCCGCTGCAGATCGAGCGGCTGGTCGCGAGCGGGCGCCCCACCGAGGCCGGACGCGCCGCCGCCCTGCGGGCCGAGGCG
>JANXXR010000110.1 GCA_025350525.1 Deltaproteobacteria bacterium | reverse complement strand
ACCACTTCACGGTACCGGTCGACATGCTCTTCTTTCGCTGTTTGTAGACGGGCAGCTTGCCTGTCCACGCTCCGCGCGTATCTGGCGGGGTGCGGCTGTGTACCGGGTTGCTCCGGCGAATGCAAGTTTTTCAGGCGGCAGCGGCTTCCACCAGGCTGTTGGGCGACGACATCGGGTGGCTCGGACCAAGCGGAAGCCCGCCTCGCCGTTCCGACGAAGGGATCGCTCGCTCCCTCGACCAGCCCATCTCGGAGATGAGCGCTCAGGGCACGTCGGCCAGATAGACCCCGCCCCTGCCCGCGGCCACCAGCGCGTAGACGACGCGGCGGCCCTGCGGGTCGGCGAACTTCGAGCTGGCCTCGGCCTGCTCGACGAACGGCTTCACGTGCGCGGGCGGCGGGCCCTGCGCCTCGATCACCGCCAGATCGACGGCGCGCGTCGCCCCGCGGTGCGGCTGTTGCAAGAGGATGCGCGAGCCGTCCTGCGAGAGATCGAAGCCGGCGACGTTGGCGACGAGGAAGGTGGGCGGCACGCCCGCAGAGGGCGGCACGCCCGCCGCTGAAGAGGGCGGCACGCCCGCCTCAAAGCTGGTGCGCAAGAGCGAGCAGCTGCGCGGGCCGCCGGCGCAGCGCGCCTTGTAGAAGAGCGTATCGCCGACCAGGTCCCAGCCGTAGACGCCGTCGTCGATCTTGTGCGGCGGCGCAGCGGCGGACAGATCTACGCCCCACAGCTCGATCTTGTAGTCGCCCTTCTGCGGAGATTGTACCAGGTATAAAATGCGGCGACCGGAGGAGACGAAGCTCTGCACCTTGGGCGCGACTTCCCGCGGCGGCGCCCCCGCGGCGGAGACGGTCAACACTCCCGCCCGCGCGCGCAGGTCGTAGCGCGACAGGCAGAGCAAGTCGCCCGCGGGGCTCCAGCGCCAGTCGCTGACCTTCTGCGCCACCAGCTGCGGCGGCCCGCCTTTGCGCGCAAGCCGGTAGAGATCGCCGGTGGCCTCGCCGGGCTGCTTCGAGGTGGAGAGCAGCGCCAGCTCCTTTCCGTCGGGAGAGAAGGCGAAGGCCGTCGCCCGCGCGATCTCCTTTCCGTCGAGGAGCAGCGCGCGATCTCCGCCCTTGGGCGGCGGCAGGCCCAGCGCCGCCAGCGCGCCGTCGGGGCCGAAGGCAAAGTCGGAGGTGCCCGTCGCGATCGGTCGCGGCGTGCCGCCGGCCGCCGCGTCCACCAGGAAGAGCTTGCCCCCCGCCGCGCCGGACGCGCGGGCCGCCACCTGCTTGCCGTCGGGCGACCAGCCGATGTTCTGCAGCCCCTCGATGCCCACGGTGCGCGCGCCGCCGGCGGTCCGCAGGCCCAGCTGGTTGGGCGCCACCCACGCCAGCGCGCCCGTGGACGACCAGGCAAACTCGCGAGCGGCGCGGGCCACCAGGACGGGGTCGCCGGAAGGCGCGGCGGTCCACAGCTCGCCCTCGCCCGCACGGAAGCGCCAGGCGGAGAGCACGGCCACTTCGCCGGAGCTCGAGAAGGCGGTCATCCCCGGCTGCGAGGAGACGCCCGAGCCCACCTTGCGCGCGGGTCCGTCTCCCAGCGCGACCCAGAGATCTCCGGCCAGCAGATCGTCGGGCACCGCGGAACCGTCGGGATGCGCGGCGTCGAGCAGGAATGCCACCGCGCCGCCCTGCACCGCGAGGCGCTGGGCGATGCCGGAGGCAAGCTTGCGCCCCGGCGCCTTGTCGGCGCAGGCGCAGAGGAGAAACGCTAGGAGCGCAGTTCGGAGGGCCATGGTTCGGAGGGCGCGGGCGAGAGGGCGACGCCGGTCGCCGCCGCCCAGCCGGCGAGCTCGCGGCGCGCGCGCTGGAGCAGCTTCGCCTTGCGCTCGATCTTCTTGTGACGCCCCTCCAGCGGAGGAAAGAGCGCGTAGACCACGTTGGAGGGCTGGTAGTCGTAGCCGGGCGGATGCGCCTCGCCGGTGACGTGCCGCAAAAGCGCACCGAGCGCCGTGGCGGCGGGCGGCGCCACGAACTCCGCGCCCCGCAATCTCCCCAGCACGCGCCGCGCCGCCAGGTGCCCCGAGGCCGCGCTCTCGACGTAGCCTTCGACGCCGGTGATCTGCCCCGCGCAGTAGACGTGCGGCCGGGCCTTGAGAAAGCCCTCGGGCCCGATCACCTGGGGCCCGTTCAGGAAGGTGTTGCGGTGCACCTGACCGAGCCGGACCCACTCGGCGTTCTGCAGCCCCGGGATGCAGCTGGTGAAGATGCGCTTCTGCTCCGGCCAGGTGAGCCGCGTCTGGAAGCCCACCATGTTCCACGCCGTACCGGCCTGATCCTCGCGCCGCAGCTGCACCACCGCGTGCGGCCGCGCGCCGGTGCGCGGGTCCGACAGGCCCACCGGCTTCATCGGGCCGTAGGCGAGCACGTCGCGGCCGCGCGCCGCCATCACTTCGATGGGCAGGCAGCCTTCGAAGTAGCGCGCCTCCTCGAAGGCGTGCGGCGCGACCTTGCCGCCGTTGACCAACTCTTCGACGAACTTCTCGTACTGCTCGCGGCTCAGCGGCAGGTTGAGATAATCCGCGCCCTCGCCCTTGCCGTACCGCGACTGCGCGAAGGCCACCGACAGGTCCACCGATTCCCCGGCGACGATGGGCGCGATGGCGTCGTAGAAGGCGAGCTGCTCGGCGCCCACCGCGTCCCGCAGCGACTGCGCCAGCGACTCCGCCGTGAGCGGCCCGGTGGCGACGATGCAAAGGTCGGGCGCCGCCGGCAGCTCGCGGACTTCCTCGAAGGCCATGCGGATGAGCGGATGCGCCTGCACCCGGGCGGTCAGCCCGCCGCTGAAGCGCACCCGGTCCACCGCCAGCGCATCTCCCGCCGGAACGCGCGCGCGGTCAGCCTCGGCCAGCACCGGCGAGCCGAGGCGCCGCAGCTCTTCGTGCAAGAGACCGATGGCGTTGTGCGGATTGTCCGAGCGCAATGAGTTGGAGCAGACCAGCTCCGCCAGCCCGTCCTCCTTATGGGCAGGCGAGCGCCGCTCCGGCTTCTGCTCGTGCAGCACCACGCGCACGCCCGCCTCAGCCAGGAAGAGCGCGGCCTCAGTCCCGGCGAGACCGCCGCCGACGATGTGGACTTCTGACTGCATGCGGGCGTTCTTCCACGCGCAGGGGCAGGGAGCAAGGAGCGAGCGAGCGCTCGTCTCTTGCAGCCTGCCGCTCTGTCCCTAAGTTGACTCTGTTCCGCAGCCGAGCCGGTAGCTCGTGGCAGGGATACGTCCCTGCGGTAACGGTGGGCTGGATGGGCGGGTCGTGGGCAGGAAGACCGGCCGGACTGCGGGGCGTAGTCGGTTCAGCGCTGCTGCGCGGCAGACTGGAACCGGCGCAGCTCCCTCACATTGAGGTCGAAGGTCTGCGGCTCCGGCAGGACGTTTCCGCGGGGCGTGCTGTATTCGAGCCGCAGGTTGTCGTCGGTGGACACCAGCCACTCTCCCCCCATTTGGGTGAGCAGCGCCTCGACCGCCGCCGGCTCGAGCAAGAGGTCGCGCTTCTGCAGAAGGCCGCTCATCCCGAGCGAACCCAGCTCGTCGTGCAGCGGACCTGGACCGTCGATCTGGCGCAGGTTGGAGTCGCTCGCGGGGCACGCATCGGCGCAGGCCACGATGATGCCCTGCCCTCCCGTCAGGTAGAGGCGCACCTGCGAAAACTCCGCGCGCACCGAGGCCAGCACCGAGACCACGTCCTGCGACGACAGGTGGTGCAGCTGCATCCACTGCTGGAGCACGCCGTGCTCGCGCAGGTGCGCCTTCACCAGCTGGTAGAACTCGCGGTTGTAGAGCGAGGCCGCGCCGGCGAACCAGATGCTGGTGATCTCGAGCGAGATCAGATCGTAGCGGTCGCGCGAAAGCAGCAGGAGATTTCGCCCGTCGGCGATGTGCGCGTGGACGCGGGGGACCTCGAGCACGCCGCCGTTCACCCTGCGAAAGTGCCGGTCGGCGAGGCGCAGGATGTCGCCGCTCAGCTCGGCCACGTCGATGCGCTCGAAACCGGCGCGCTCGATCAGGTGGGTGGTGGTGCCGGTGCCGAAGCCGATCACCAGCGCGCTCTGCCTGCCGCCGGCATGGAGGAGGCTGTCCACCGCGAATCCGACTTGCGCCCGCATCTCGCCCCCGCGCGCGTCGTTGCCCTGGAACTTGCCGTTGGTGTTCAGGGTCAGCACCGGGTCCTTCCCGCCGCTGGTGTGGACGGTGGTCAAGCCCCCGTCGAGGCTCTCGGCCGAGTCGATGACCCGGCCCCGCGGTTGCCGGGAGAAGTAGACGTTGGCGCCCGAGGCGAGCAGGTCGGTGTTGAAGCGGCGCGGCTGCAGCGCGAAGAGGGCCACCACTGCAAGCGCGCCCGCGCCCACCTGCATCCGCAGTCGCGGCGCGAGCGCGAGGCCCGCGACCAGCGCCAGCGCCAGGGCGACAGCGGCCAGCAAATGCAGCGTGGCCAGCGAGCCGAGGCGCGGCAGGAGGACGAAGCCGCCCAGCAGCGCGCCGGCGACGTTGCCCACCGTGTTGAGCGCCGCGGCGCGGCCCATCGACTCGACCGCGCGCGCCGGCCAGGCGCGGCCCACCAGCTCCATGGCGACGGGATAGGCAAAGCCGATCGCCAGCGCTGGCGGCAGCATGGCCGCTGCGCAGGCCACGAAGCGCACCAGCTCGCGCCCGCCGAAGCTGCCGGCCAGCGGCGCCAGCGCGCGAAGGAGGAAGAGCAGCGGCAGCCGATCCCAGTAGAACACACCCAGCAGCAGCACCGCCGCGAGCGCCAGTTCCGAGAAGGCGAGGTCGCGGCCCAGCGCGTCCGATCGCAGCACCCGCTTGCGCCCTGCCGCCGATCCGAGGCCCAGCCCGGCCAGGAAGGCGAAGAGCATCAGCGAAAAGGCGAAGGCGCTGTTGCCCGCCACCACCGCCAGCAGGTGGACGAAGCAGGTCTCGAGGGCCAGCGTGAGCACGCCGCCCGCGGCCAGCACCACCAGCGCCGCCAGGCCCAGCCGCCGATCCACCGGCTGCGGCGGCGCCTGCGGAGCCGGGGTTTCGGCGGGCGCGGCGGCCTGCTGCGCGAGGCGCAGGCCCAGGAGCGCGGCGGCGAGGTTGAGGGCAACCGCGAGCAGCGTGGTCTGCTGCACGCCGAGCAGGGGAAGGATGGCGTAGCCGGCCAGGACCGCGCCCAGCGCCGCCCCCAGCGTATTGGCGCCGTAGAGGAGGCCGACGGCGTCGCCCAGGCCCTTCCCGCGCAGCACCGAATCGCGGACCAGAAACGGCAGCGTCATGCCCATCAGCAGCGTGGGAGGCAAGAGCGCCAGAGCTCCCAGCGCGACCCGCAGAACGAGGAGCCGCGGCGCGGCTGGATCGCTGCCGGCCGCCAAGGCCAGGTAGGCCGCCCGCAGCAGGTGGAGCAGGGGCGCCGAGAGCGCGCACCATGCCGCCACGCCGATCTCGCAGAAGGCATACGCCCTCACTCCTTCGGCGACGCGAGACGCGAGCTTGCCGCCCAGCCACGAACCCAGCGCCAGGCCGCCCATGTACGTGGCCAGCACGGTGGTGGCGGCGGCGGCCGTGCTGCCGAAGGTCAACCCAAGCGACTTGGAGAAGATGACTTCGTAGAACAGCCCGGCCGCTCCGGAGAGGAAGAAGAGGGCAGCAAGCCGCGCCACCGCGGTCCGCTGCACCGTCAACCTACGCCCTCGCCGGCGGGGTCATCGGCACCACCGACTCGGGGCCGTTGACCACCACCACCGCCTCGGGCTCGGGCGCCTCGCGCCGGTAGCCGCACTCCTTGTCCGGACAGGCGATGTACGCGCCGTCCCGCTTCGAATACTTCGAGAGCAGGTACGGCTTCCCGCACTGCGGGCACGGACCCGGAATGGGCTTGTCCCAGGCGGCGAACTTGCAGTTGGGGTACCCGGTGCAGCCGTAGAAGTTCTTGCCGAAGCGGCTCTTGCGCTCGGCGAGCCCGCTGCCGCAGTCGGGGCAGACCACGCCCTTGATGGTGATGGGCTTGGTGGTCTTGCAGGTCGGGTAGTCGCTGCAGGCGAGGAACCGGCCGAAGCGCCCCCGCTTGTTGACCATCGCCTTTCCACAAGAAAGGCAGACCTCGTCGGTGGGGATGTCCTCCACCACCTTGATCTTGCCGTCCTCCTCGATGAAGTCCTTGGTGTTCTTGCACTCGGGATAGCCGGTGCAGGCGAGGAAGCGGCCCATGCGGCCCCACTTGATCACCATCGGGCTGCCGCACTTCTCGCAGACGAGGTCGGTGGGCTTCTCCTCCCGCTTGACGTCGCGCATCTGCGACTCGGCGGCCTCGAGCGTCTTCTTGAAGGGAGTATAAAAATCGCCGAGCACCTTCACCCAGTCGGCGGTGCCGTCCTCCACTTCGTCGAGGTTGCCCTCCATCTTGGCGGTGAACTGCACGTCCATGACGGTAGGGAACGCGCTCAGGAGCAGCTCGGTGACGATCTTCCCCAGGTCGGTGGGGAAGAAGCGCCCCTCCTTCTTCTCCACGTACTCCTTGTCCTGGATGGTGCTCAAGATCGCCGCATAGGTGGAGGGCCGGCCGATGCCCTTCTCTTCCAGCTCCTTCACCAGCGAGGCTTCGGTGAAGCGCGGCGGCGGCTGGGTGAAGTGCTGCTCGGGGATGATCTGCACCAGCGTCAGCTTCTGCCCGGCCTCGAGCGGCGGCAGCTGGCGGGAGACGTCGCCCTTCTCCTCGTCCTCGCCTTCCATCTTCTCGGCGCCCGCTTCTTCCCTGGGTTGCTCCGCCTCTTGTCCGTAGACCGCCAGGTAGCCGGGGAACTTGAGGATCTGTCCGGTGGCCCTGAACGTCGCACGCCCCGCGCCGATGTCCGCCGTGGTCTGGTCGAACACCGCCGGCACCATCTGGCAGGCGATGAAGCGGCTCCAGATCAGCTCGTAGAGCCGGAACATGTCCTTCTCGAGGAACGGCTGCACCCGCTCGGGCGGATACTCGAGCGCGGTGGGGCGGATGGCCTCGTGCGCGTCCTGCGCCGACTTCTTGGTCTTGAACTGCACCGGCTCGGCCGGCAGGTACTCCTTGCCCCAGCGGGTGGCCACGTAGTCGCGCGCTCCCAGCACGGCGTCGGGCGAGAGGCGCACCGAGTCGGTGCGCATATAGGTGATGAGCGCGGTCTGGCCCTCCTCGCCCAGCTCGACGCCTTCGTAGAGCCGCTGCGCCAGCGTCATCGTCTTCTTGGCGGTGAAGCCCAGCCGGTTGGCCGCGTCCTGCTGCAGCTTGGAAGTAATGAACGGCGGCGGAGCGTTGCGGCGGCGCTCCTTGCGGATCACCTCGGCCACGGTGAAGGGCGCGTTCTTCAGCTCGTCCACCAGCGGCCGCGCGATCTCGCCGTTGGGCAGCTCGGCCTTCTCGCCGTCGAGCTTGATCAGCTTGCTGCGAAACTGCGGAGGCAGCGCCGCCTTCAGGTCGGCCTCGATGCTCCAGTACTCGACCGGGACGAACTTGCCGATCTCCTCCTCGCGCTCGACCACCAGCCGCACCGCCACCGACTGCACGCGGCCGGCGGAGAGCCCGCGCCGGACCTTCTTCCAGAGGATGGGCGAGATCTGGTAGCCCACCAGCCGGTCGAGCACGCGCCGGGCCTGCTGCGCGTCGTAAAGCGCGCGGTTCAGCTCGAGCGGCTTCCCGATCGCCTCCTGGATCGCCTTCTTGGTGATCTCGTTGAAGAGGATGCGCTGGGTGGGGATCTTCTGCTTCTTCAGCTGCTCGAAGACGTGCCAGGCGATGGCCTCGCCCTCGCGGTCGGGGTCGGTGGCGAGCAGGATGCGGTCGGCGTTCTTGGCCGCGGACTTGAGGTCGGCGACCACTTTCTTCTTCGACTCGATCACTTCGTAGACCGGCTGGAAGCCGTTCTCGACGTCGACGCCGATCTTGCTCTTGGGCAGGTCCATCACGTGGCCCACGCTGGCCTTCACCGTGTAGCCCGCGCCCAGGTATTTCTTGATGGTCTTTGCCTTGGCGGGCGACTCCACCACCACCAGCGTGTTGCCCTTGGCGCGGGTGGCGACTTCCTTGACCTCTCCCTCTCCCTGGTCGGCCTTCTTCTTCGCGGCGGGTTTGCGTGCGGTCTTCGCCTTTACCTTCGCTGCTGCGGTCTTGCTGGTAGCCATGTTTCCCTCTGGGGCGGCGATAGATGCCGGCGCTCCCAAAACGGTGCAACCGCCCCTCGAGCGGGGCCGCACACCCGCCAGCGGCGGGACAACGACTCTAACGGCGCAGAAAATACTTGCCCGGCCGCTGCAGGCACATGCCCTTCAACTCCAGCTCCGCCAGCTTGCGGAGCGCTTCGGGCGCGCTGAGCTGTGCCCGCAGCGCGAGGTCGTCTACATGAGCCGGGGTCCTCTCGTCCAGCAGTCGCCAGAGGCGGAGGCTCTCTTCGTCGATCACCTGCTCGTCGGTCTGGGGCCTCTCCGCCTCTGGGGCGGGCGAGGAAGGGAACCCCGGATCGATGCTCCGCCGGGCGTCGTCCGCGGGCGGCGCGAGGAGCGCGTCGGGAATGGGCCAGCGCATGTGCTCGAGCAGGTCGAGGGCGCTGGTGACGGCGTCGACGCCGCGGGCGCGGAGCAGCTGGTTGGGCCCCGCCGCGCCGGGATTGGAAGGATCGCCCGGGACCGCGAAGATGCGGCGGCCCTCCTTGGCGGCGTGGTTCGCGGTGATGAGCGCGCCCGACTGCAGCGCCGCCCGCACCACGACGATGGCGTCGCAGAGGCCGGCGATGGTGCGGTTGCGCCGCGGAAAGTTGTGCGGCAGCGGCTGGGTGCCGGGCGCAAATTCGCTCACCACCGCGCCGGATCCGCGGGCGATGCGGTCGAAGACGTCGCCGTTCTCGGGCGGGTAGACGACGTCGATGCCGCAGCCGAGCACGGCCACCGACGCGCCCGATCCCCAGAAGGCGCCGTCGTGGGCCGCGGTGTCGATGCCCCGCGCGCCGCCCGAGACCACGGTGACGCCCGCGCGGGCCAGCGCGTCGCCGAAGCTGCGCGCGATCTCGAGGCCCTTCTCGTCCGCGTCGCGCGAACCGACCACCGCCACCCGGCGCGCCTCGGGCGCGAGGCTGCCGCGCACATAGAGGAGCGGCGGCGGGTTGGCGATCTCGCGGAGCCGCGCCGGATACCACTCGTCGGCGAGCAGCACCACCCGGGCGCCGGCCGCCTTGGCCGCGCCCACCGCCCAGACGCCCAGGGCTTCCAGATCGGGATCGCCCGCGAGGTAGTCGAGCGCCTCCTGCTTCAAATTCAGATTCGCGGCGACGATGGCGCGGGGGCCGGCTTCGAGCGCCTGGTGCAGCGATCCGAACCGCTGCGCGATGCGGAACAGCGACGACGCGCCCAGCGCCGGCACCGCGCCCAGCCCGCAGGCGGCCACCACGTCGGGGCCGACCACCCCGCCCGCGTCGGCCGCGCTGCGCGTGGATTCCTTCACTGCTAGGGAGCGCCGCCGCCGGCGCCCGAGGCGCGCATCTCGACCACGTCGCCTTGCTGCAATTCGCGCACGCTCTTCACCACTACGGCGGTGCTGAGGTGCTCCTTGGCGTCGACGACCAGCAGCAGGCCCACGTTCTCGTCGGGCGTCCTCACCGACTTGGCCAGCGACCCGCCCTCCCCCTCGGCGTACGACTTGGTGACCAGCACGTTGGTGAGGCCGTCGCCGTGGCGGACCACCGCGAAGGTGTTGCCCTCCTGCACGCCGTCGGCGGTGCCCTTGTCGATGAAGACCTCGTTGAACTCGCCGAAGGTGGAGAGCCCCGGGTTCACCGCCTGGACGATGATGCCCTTCACGTCGGAGAGGTTGGGCTTGGGCGCGACGCGCTTGTCCTGCGGCGACCACGGGCGCACCAGGTCGCCGCGGCCGATCTCTTCCCAGGTGCGCTCCACCTGCACGGTGGCCTGCGAGCCCGAGACCGCCAGCACCTTGGCCACCGCCACGGTCTTGGTCTGGTCGGCGACTTTTTTGTGGGTGACCGGGTTCATGATGGTGCCGTCGGGGCGGAAGATGATCAGCTTGTCGCCGGGCCGCGCGGGCACCTCGCCCTTGAAGTCGACGTAGGCCGTGTCGTAGGTGGCCAGCATCTCCTTCTCTTCGAAGCTGGCGGTGAGCTTGCCGGCGTCGGCCAGCTCTTCCGGGGTGACCAGGCCGCTGGCGCGCACCGTGACCACCGGCGGCGGCGTGAAGGAGAGCTTGCCGCTGACGCTGACGGAGTTGTTGGCGCTCTCGCGGCTGTTCTTGTTGACCACCTCGAGATCGGCCGAGGCCGGCGGGGTCACCGAGGTGCTGCTCTCGGGATGGCTCGACTCCTCGGCGGCGGTGGCGCTGGCGGCGTCGACGCCGGGCTCCTGCGGCTGCGCCTCCACCTGCGCGGGGGCCTGCGCGCCGCCCTCGCCGGGCACGATGCGCAGCTTGTTGCCCGGGTAGATCCAGTGCGGGTTCTCGATGGCCGGGTTCAGGCTCCAGATCTTGGGCCAGTACCAGGGGTTGGAGAGGAACTTCTGCGACAGGTCCCAGAGCGTGTCGCCCTTCTGGATGGTGTACTCGTCGGGCGCGCCGGGCACCGGCTGGATGTTGCCGGCGGGCGGCGGGCGCGCGCTCTGCTCGGTGACCACCGGCGCATTCTCGGGCTTGGGCGCGGCCGTCTTGGCCTCGGGCCCCTGCTCCGGCGTCGCCGCCTGCTCGGGCGCCGCCTTCTCCGGCTGCGCCGCCCCCTGCTGGGCGTGCACGGCCAGCGCCACCGCCAGCGTCCCGGCCAGTGCTGCCCTTCGCAACCGCGCAATCGTCCTGGTCCGCATCCTGAGACCTCCTGAAATGAAGAGCTACTGCGTGAGGAGCTGCTTGCCCTGCACGGTCTCCGCCGCCTCGGGGTGCTCCTTCTGGAGCTGCGTCAACACCAACTTCGCCTCGTCCTTGCGGCCGAGGATGCGCAGGCAGCGCCCGCGCTCGAGCATGGCTTGCGGCACCGCGTCGCCCGCCGGATATTTCTGCGGCACCGCCTCGAAGAGCGGCAGCGCCGAGAGGCAGTCGCCGCGCGATTCGCGCACCAGCCCGGCGAGGTAGAGCGCGTTGTCGGCGGCGGTGTGGCGCGGATAGGCGGCCGCGAAGGCGAGCAACTCCGTCTCCGCCTCCAGGTGGCGGCCGGCGTTGAGCTTCTCCACCGCCTCGGCCCAGGCGCGATCGGCGTCGAACTCGAGCACGATCTGCGGGTCGGCCTCGAGGCGGGCCAGCTGCTCCTCGTCGGGCTCGCGCAGCTCCACGGTGGCGGGCAGCCGCGGGGCCAGCGCGACCGGGTTGATGCGGTCGCGCCGCAGCCTGCGCCCTTCGCCCAGCTTGAAGGTCTTGAGCGGCGGACGCAGCTCGTTGCGCGGCGCCGCCGGCGCGATGGCGCGGGCCGGAACCGCCGCCGGGGCTGGCTGCCCGCGGCCGATCAGCGCGGCGAGCTTCATTTCCAGCTCTTCGATGCGGCGCTGCTGCTGCGCCAGTAGCGACGACTGCGCGTCGAGCTGCGTGCGCAGCTCCTTGAGCGCCTCGGCCTCCGCCGACGGCTTCACCTGCGCCGCGGCACAGCCGGCGGCGAGCGCGAAGACGATGGCGATCTTTTGCAGGCGCAAGGGCGATCCCCGAGCGGCGAAGTCCGCCGCATCCGGCATGATCTACGTCGGAGGGCAGCCATGTCAAAGAAACGGCTGTTCGAGGGAAGGCGCCCGGGCCTCGATGAAGGCCAGGTGCCGTCCGGTGCGGCCCCGATCGCGGCGGTGGCTGAAAAAGGAGGTGGTGTCGCAGGAGGTACACCCTTCCACCTGCTCGATGCGGTCGCGCGGCACGCCGGCCTGCAGCAGCGCGGCCTCGACGCAGAAGCGCAAGTCGAGGTGCGGCTTCGGGTTCGCCGCCGGATCGTCGGCAGCCTCGGCGCCGAAGCGAGCGCGGAAGAGCGAGGCCAGCTCCGTCGAGACTTCGTAGCAGCAGCGGCCGATGCAGGGACCGACGGCCGCCAGCGTCCGCCGCGGATCGGCGCCCGCCGCATGCTGGAGCGCCCGCACCGCGCGCGCCGCGATGGAGAGCCGGCTGCTGCGCCAGCCCGAGTGCACCGCCGCCGCCGCGCCGCGGTCCTCGGCGTAGAGAAGGAGGGGAACGCAGTCGGCCGCGCGCACTCCCGCCGCGACGCCGGCGTCCAGCGCCAGCACCGCATCGGCGCCGTCGGCCTGGGGCTCGGTGGCGGGGAAGATCTCCCGCAAGCCGTCCGGGCCTGCCAAAAGGATCCGATCGCCGTGGACCTGGTGCGCGGTGGCGATCTCCCCGGCGAGGCCCGCCGCCTGCCCGAGCCGCCGCAGATTTTCCGCCACCGCCTCCGCCGCGTCTTCCGTCGAGAGGCCGAGGTTCAGCGAGTGGTAGGGAGAAGGCGAGACGCCGCCGGTGCGCACGGAAAACCCGTGCACCGCCCCAGCGGCCGTCAGCAATCTGGAGGTTACGAACAGTCTCTCTGGCACCGCCGCAGTCTAACAAGCCCTCCGGCTCTGGCCTGAAGCCTGGCGCCTGAAGCCTTGGGCCGCACCCGACCGCCCTAGAGCTCGTGCAGGTACTCCTGAATCTCCGCCGCCGCGCGCTCCTCGGAGGTGCGGTCCACCGAGCGCCCCGCGAACTCCGCCGGCCGCTCGACGAGGATGATGCGCTCGCCCTTGGCGTCGCCGACCACGTTGCCCTTCGAGTCGACATCGCTCATGCCCTCGAGCACCAGCCGGCCCGCGCCGCGCTTGATCTGGTAGACGGTGCGGGTCCCGGCGCCGCTCGAGTCGCCGAGCATGAACTGGTCGCCCCGCACCTGCCAGGTGCAGGCGCGGTCGGAGACGCCCGGCTCTTCGCCGTCCACCGAGACCGCCAGCGCCAGCCGGCAGGAGCCCGTCTCCGAGAGCAGCAGCGCGCCGCGCTCGGTGAGCACGTGCTCGGAGCCGTTGGAGTCCACGAGCCTGGTGCCCTGCTCGCTGATCTCGACGATCTGTTCCACGCCGTCGAGCGCGGCGCGCGACCGGATCGACTCGACCGCGTACTTGCCTGCTCCCAGCGCCGGCTTCTCCACCGGCCGGGCCCCGGCGTGCGCGCAGGCGAACCCGCTCGTCCCCAGCACCATCGCCACCACCGCCCCCACCCGCCCTGCCGCCATGTCCGCCCCCAGAAGCCCCCGGCCCGCCCGGTGACATGACCTTCTGCAAGCGCTTGGCCACAGCCCGGCGAGCGGGCGCCACCCCGGCGCGCGGAAAAGGATTTCCCAGCTGGAGAAGGGGCGGCGCTCAGGAGAGCGCGCGACGCGCCTTGAGCTGTTTGCGAACGAACCAGGCGACGGCCAGGAGGCCGACGACGACCAGCACCGCGTCGAAGCGGTGGAACCAGGGCTTGAGCTGATCGATGTGCTCGCCCAGCTTCATCCCCACCCAGGCGAGGCCCAGGCACCAGGGGAGGGAACCGGCGAAGGTATAGGCGATGAACTTTCCCATCGGCATGCGGGCGACGCCGGCTGGAAAGGCGATGAAGGTCCGCACCACCGGCAGGAGGCGGGCGACGAAGACGGTGACGTCGCCGCGGCGCTGGAAGAAGGTCTCGGCCCAGTCGAGGTGCTCCTTGGAGAGCAAGATGTAGCGCCCGTACTTCAGCACCAGCGCGCGTCCGCCGTGGGCGCCGAGGTAATACGCGGGGATGCTGCCGACCACGCAGCCGATGGCGCCCGCGAGCCCCACGCCCCAGAGCGAAAAGCGCGCCGGAACCAGGCTGCCGGCAAAAGGCATGATCACCTCGCTGGGCAAGGGGATGCAGGCGCTCTCGATGGCCATCAGCCCACCGACGCCGGCATATCCCATCGCCGAGATGACCCCTTGAATCCACGCCGCCAGCGCCTCGAGCACCTGGGAGATCATCGAATCACCCGCAATTTGGCTTTCCCTGAAGCCTGAGGCCTGACGCCTGAGGCCTGCTCCGGCCTGAAGCCTGAGGTCTCATCCGCCGCTCGAGTTCCATAGAACACGTCATCATACGGCACCGAACAATCCGTCTCGCGCGGCTCCGGATACGCGTACCGCTCGCCGCGGTAGTTGCGGAAGACGGTCTGCTTCTCCTGCCGCTCGACCAGGTAGTCGGGCTGCAGGGTGACCTTGCCGCCGCCGTCGGGCAGGTCCACCGCCAGGTGCGGCACGGCGAGGCCGGTGGTCCAGCCGCGCAGGCCGTCGAGGATCTCCACGCCCTTGGCGATGGGCGTGCGCAGGTGCTCGAGCCCCTCGGCGACGTCCATCTGGTGCAGGTAGTACGGGCGCACCCGCATGGTCAGGCACTTCTGCATCAGGTCCTTGATCGCCGTCACGCTGGAGTTGAGCCGGCGCATGAGGACCGCCTGGTTCTCGACGGGGACGCCGTGGTCCACCAGCCGCTCGCAGGCCTCGCGCGCCTCGGGAGTGATCTCCTTGGCGTGGTTGAAGTGCGTGACCACGAAGAGCGGCGCGAACCGGCGCAGGGCCTTGGCCAGCTCGTCATCCACGCGCATCGGCAGGCAGACGGGGATGCGGGTGCCGATGCGGATCATCTCCAGGTGCGGGATCGACCGCAGCGCCTCGAGCAGCTCGACCAGCCGCGCCGTCGAGAGCAGCAACGGGTCGCCGCCGGAGATGAGGACGTCGCGCACTTCGTGGTGCGCGCGCAGGTAGGCGATGGCCTCGTCCAGCTCCTCGCGGGAGATGCCGCCCTCGTCGCCGCTGGTGATGCGGCGCCGGGTGCAGTGGCGGCAGTAGACCGAGCAGTGGTCGAGCGCCAGGAGCAGCACGCGGTCGGGATACTTGTGCACCAGCGCGCGGACCGGGCGGTGGTGGTCTTCGCCGAGGGGATCGCGCAGCTCGCCTTCGTGCTTGCCGGCCTCGGCGCTGACCGGGATCGACTGCATCCGCACCGGGCAGAAGGGATGCGCGGGGTCGATCAGGCTCAGGTAGTAGGGCGAGATGCCGAGGCGGAAGATCTCCTTCGTCTCAGCGCAGCCGCGCCGCTCGTCGGCGGTCAGCGGGATGAGCCGTTGCAATTCATCGAGCGAGCGCACGCTGCTGCGGAGCTGCCAGCGCCAGTCGCGCCACTGGGCGTCGGTGGCGTCCGGAAACAGCTCTGTGCGGCGGCTCGGCATGCGGAGGGCGCGCAAGATGCTCCGGCGGGCGGCTCAGGGTCAAGAAGTCCGCGCGGGATCGTCCGATCAGGCCAGCGCGCCCAGCTCCGGATCGTTCTGGACCGCGCCCTTCGGGGCCCCGGCCTCGAGGGCGCGGCGCAGCCAGTTGCGGGCGCGCTCCTCCTGGCCGGCCCGCAGGTTGGCGCGGGCCGCGACCACCGCGGCGTCGGGAGACGGCCAGAGCGAGAAGCTCTGCCCGGCGAAGAGCGCGGCCGACTCGTTGTCGCCCCGCGCCAGCTCGACGCCGGCGCGCAGGCGCAGCGCCGCCGCCTGGCGGAAGGGGCTGCCGGCGCGCTCGAGGCGCGCGGCCGCCTGCAGCGCCGTCTGGTAGTCGCGGCCCTGCACGGCGCTGCGGGTCTCCTCGGTGGCCTTGTCCACGTCGGCCCGCTCCAGCGCGTCGGCGGCGGAGGCCACCTCGCTTTGGCGCAGGCTTTGGGCCGCCCGCGCGCGCATCACGTTCTGCCAGGCGAAGAGCCCGAGGAAGAGCAGCAGGAACGGATCGACGCCCAGGGTCAGCGTCGCCGCCGCGGCGACCGCGACCGAGAGCGCCACCGAGATCCACGAGGCCAGCGCCACCGACGGCTTCTTGCGCAGCCCTTCGAGCGCCGCTAGCAGCATCTGCCCGCCGTCGAGCGGCAGGATGGGCAAGAGGTTGAAGACGGCCCACAAGACGCTGACCGACATGAACTGTCGCATGGTCCAGTCGGTGGGCGAGCCAGTCGCGGGCGGAAAGAAGCGCACCAGCGCCCAGGCCGCGCCGCCGAGGAGGAGCCCGAAGACCGGCCCCGCCAGCGAAAGGATGAACTGCCGCCCCGGAGCCAGCGCCCGCTGGAACTGCGGAAAGGTGACGCCGCCAAACGCCTGCAGATGGATCTCCGGATGGCCGCCGTAGGCGCGGCCCACCAGCGCGTGGCCCAGCTCGTGGACCAGCACGCTGAGGAAGACGACGAAGATCCACGCCGCCATCTTCCAGCCGAAGCCGAAGTTGCCGCCCAGCATCACGGCCGAGAGGAAGAACCAGGGATAGACTCGGATCGGGAAGGGCCCGACGCGGAAGGACAGCATCGCCCGGGCAGTCTAGCCGCTCGCGCGCGCCGCCGCAGCTTGCCTTGACCCTTCCCTGTCCGGCAGGTACATCCGGCGTCTCTCTGAGGGAGGCATCGTGAGCACGGCGGCAGCAGTGCAGAGCATCAAGAAAGCCGAGCAGCCCTTCCAGTACCCGCTCGAGCGCGCCTACGCCGAGCCCGACTGGACGCGGCTGCCCGGCTTTTCCGGCGTCAGCAAAGCGCAGTGGGAAGACGCCACCTGGCAGCGCAAGAACACCGTCAAGAACCTGCGCGAGCTCAAGGAAGCGCTGGGCGCCTTCCTCACCGACGAATTGGCGCTGGACCTGGAGCGCGATCAGAACGAGCGCGCCACCATGTCCATCCTCATCACGCCGCACATGATCAACACCATGGACGAGCGCGACCTTTTGGCCGACCCGCTGCGCCGCTACATGCTGCCCGCCTTCAGCGATCGCCGGACCGACTGGCCCAGCCACCCCCGCGCCTCGCGCGACAGCCTGCACGAGCAGGAGATGTGGAAGGTGGAAGGCCTCACCCACCGTTACCCCACCAAGGTGCTGGCGGAGATGCTCTCCACCTGCCCGCAGTACTGCGGCCACTGCACCCGCATGGACCTGGTCGGCAACTCGGTGCCGCAGGTGAAGAAGCTCAAGTTCCAGGTGCAGCAGAAGGACCGCCACCAGCAGATGCTCGAATATCTGCGGGCCACCCCGGCCGTGCGCGACGTGGTGGTCTCGGGCGGCGACATCGCCAACCTGCCGATTGCGGCATTGGAGCCGTTTGTCTCGGCATTGATGGATATCCCCAACATCCGCGATATCCGCCTCGCCTCCAAGGGATTGATGGGCATCCCCCAGCACTTCCTCCAGGACGAGGTGCTGCAGGGGCTGGATCGGCTGGCGAAGAAGTCGCGGGAGCGGGGAGTTTCATTGGCGCTGCATACCCACGTCAATCACGCCAACCAGGTGACGCCATTGCTGGGCCGGGCCGCCGGCAAATTGCTCGAGATGGGCTTTCGCGACGTTCGCAATCAAGGCGTGCTGCTGCGCGGGGTCAATGATTCGCAGAAGGCCTTATTGGATCTCTGCTTCATGCTGCAGGATCACGCGCGCATCCTGCCGTACTATTTCTATATGTGCGACATGATCCCCAATTCGGAGCATTGGCGGACCAGCGTTCTGGAGACGCAGAAGCTGCAGCACGACCTGATGGGATACCTGCCCGGCTTCGCCACCCCGCGCATCGTCTGCGACGTGCCCTACGTCGGCAAGCGCTGGGTGCACCAATTGGCCGAATACGATCAGGAAAAGGGCATTTCCT
>JANXXR010000014.1 GCA_025350525.1 Deltaproteobacteria bacterium | reverse complement strand
CCTTGAAGCCCTTCTGGTTGGCGGCCTTGCGGAGCGCGTCGAGATCCTGGCCGGCCAGCCTGGCCAGCTGCATCGAGGCGGGCTCGGTGGCCCAGGCCTGGAACTGCATGTTCTTCGGGTCGGCCTCGGAGGGCGGCAAGTCTTGATGCGTGCCGCTCGCCGAGTTGGCCAGCACCTGCCACGGATAACCCGCGCTGGGCGTGGTGTGGATGATGATCGCGCCCGCGGCGCCGTGCTTGGAGGCGTTCCAGTATTTGTACGGCCAGCGCCCGTACCAGAGCCGGTTGCCCTCGCCCTTGAAGGGCGGGTTGAAGTTCATGATGACGACGATCTTTCCTCTCACGTCCGTGCCGGCGTAGTCGTCCCAGCCCTGCTCGGGCGCGGTGATGCCGTAGCCGACGAAGATGAGCGGCGCGTCGGTGACGGTGGCGCGGTCGATGTGCGCGTTGGGCTCGAGGATCAGGTCGGCCTGATCGCCGCCGCCGGTGTGCAGCGTCACCGCCTGCGCGCCGTTCTTGAAGGTGACCTCCTTGGGCACCTCCGCGTGCAGCTCGACCATGGGCACCTCCTGCAGGAAGGAGCCGTTGTCGCCCTTGGGCTCGAAGCCCATCGCCTCCAGCTGGCTGGCCAGGTACTTGATGGCGAGCTCGTCGCCCCGCTGGCCCGGCTTGCGGCCTTCGAGGTCGTCGTCGGAGAGAAAGCGCAGGTGGCCGGAGATCTCGGCCGGCGTGATGCGCGCGGCGGCGGATTTTTCGACAGGGGAGAGGGCGAGCAGCAGGGCGAGGATGGGCATGGGAGCCATCTGCTACCCCGGCGCGGGTCCGGTCGCAATGGGTCTCGAAGGATCGCTACTCCAGTCGCTCCACGATCCGACGTAGAGCCGCGCCGGCGGGAGGCCGGCCAGCTCGATGGCGAAGGCGTCGTGGCAGGCGGTGACGCCGCTGCCGCAGGAGACGATTGGAGAAGAGTACATCCTGTATAAATCCCGTAGCTGAGCCGGTGGCAGAAACTTCTGCTCAGCGGTGAGGTTCCTCGAGAAGGGCGCGTTGAGCGCGCCCGGGATGTGTCCCGCCCGCTGGTCGATGGGCTCCACCTCGCCGCGATACCGCTCGGGCGCGCGGGCGTCGAGCAACGCCGCGCTGCCGCGGCTCTCCACCTGCCCGCGGGTAAGCAGGCGGGCGTGGTCGAGCACCAGCGGCGGCGGCGGCAGAGGCTCGAGGCGCGGCTCGTCCTTCGAGAGCGGCAGGCCCGCCGCGACCCAGGCCTTGAGGCCGCCGTCCAGGAGCGATGCCCGCGCGTGGCCGTGGACCCGCAACATGAACCAGAGCCGCGCCGCGACCGAGTTGGTAGCGTCGTCGTAGACGACCACGTGGGTCTGCGGTCCGATGCCCAGCCTCCCGAGCAGGCGGGCAAACGCTTCGGGCGACGGAAAGGGATGCCGCCCCGGACCGCCCGGCTGCGAAAGATCGCGGTCGAGATCGACGAAGACCGCGCCCGGGAGGTGTCCCTGCTGGTACTTCTCTCGCGCCGGAGGTCCGGCGGGCGCCCAGCGCAGATCGATGATGCGGACCTCGGAATGCTGCGAAAGCCAGAGCGGTTCGACCAGCAGCGGCGGCGTATCCGACATGCCCTCCTGTTTAAACGGACCAGGGCGCGAAAGCGATGCAGCCCGCCAGCAGACTTGCGCTAAGCTGCCCGCCACCAATTCGCCGCTGACCCCGGTCGGCCCGAATCAGGAGAATCAATGGACGAGGTCGAACGCCTCCTTGTCGTGGACGACGAGGCGCCCATCCTGCACGCTCTCCAGCGCACCTTCGAGGCGGCCGGTTACGAGGTCACGGCCTGCGCCGATCCTGCCGAAGCGCTCGAGCGCTTGCGCGAGAAGCCGTTCCAGGTCCTCTCCGCCGACTACATGATGCCGGGCATGACCGGCGCCGAGTTCCTCTCCCAAGCCAAGGGGCTGCAGCCGGAGACGATCCGCATCCTGCTCACCGCCGCGCACGACTTCAGCGCCGCCGTCGACGCCATCAACAACGGCGAGATCTTCCGCATCCTCCCCAAGCCCTGGAACCGCGTCGAGCTCCTGGGGACCGTGCGGCAGGCCTTCGACACCTACGCGCTGCGCGAGAAGAACCGGCAGCTCACCGCCATCGTGCAGTCGCAGAACTCCGAGCTGGCGGCGCTCAACAAGGGCCTCGAGGCGCTGGTGGACGAGCGCACCACCAACCTGCTCGACGGCATGGTGGCGGTGCTCGACTACCGCGACACCGAGACCCAGTGGCACAGCCGCCGCGTCTCGCGCTTCACCAGGCGCATCGCCGAGCAGCTGGGCGTCACCGACCCGCACCACCTGCGCACCATCGAGATGGGCGCGCTCCTGCACGACATCGGCAAGATCGGTGTGCGCGACGCGGTGCTGCTCAAGCCGGGCCCGCTCGACACCGACGAATGGGTCGAGATGCGCGAGCACCCGCACCTCGGCTGGGCCCTCTTGCAGCGCATCGAGTTCTTGCGCGACGCCTCCATCATCGTGCTGCAGCACCAGGAGCGCTTCGACGGCAAGGGCTATCCGGGCGGGCTCGCGGGCGAGCAGATCGTGCTGGGCGCGCGGCTCTTCGCGGTGGCCGACACCTACGACGCCATCACCTCCGACCGGCCGTACCGCAAAGCCCAGTCGCACGACGCCGCGCTCCTGGAGATGCAGCGCGTCTCCGGGACGCAGCTCGATCCGCAGGGAGTCAACGCCTTCTGCGCGCTGGCCGAGGCGGAGTGGAAGGCCATCCGGCACGACGTGGAGAAGATCTCGCTGCTGGAGAAAGAGTGGGGCTGGACCCCGCCCAAGCGCGTCTTCGACCAGATCCGGGAGGTGGCGATGCGGCAGAAGCAGCCCATCTCGCAGCCGCCCGCCGTCGAGGGCGTGAAGACCTGAGGCCGGGCCGCATCGCCACCGCTGCTAGTGCTCCGCGCTGTCGTACTTGTCGTGGAGCTTCACCCAGGCCATCGGGTGCGGGAGGTCCTCCTCGTGCCGGCCGAGCGGCGTCAGGTCGAGCAGGTTGTAGGTGTTGAGCAGCTGGTCGAGGCCGCGCCGGTAGGTCGAATAGGTGTGGAACACCTGACCGCCCTGGGCGAGGAAGGCGCTGAGCCCCGGCACCGGCGAGTCGTCCTTGGGCGGGCCCGCGTAGTTGACGGAGACCTTCTCGTTGCCCACGTCCTCCAGCCGGAACGATGCGCCGAAGTCGTAGTTGAAGTCGCTGCCTTCCGACGACAGCCAGCGGAATTTCCAGCCCATGCGCTTCTGGAACGCCTCGATCTCGGCCAGCGGCGCGCGGGACACGGCGACGAAGGCGGTATCGCGCTGGGCCAGGTGCGCGAGCGCGCCGTCGAAGTGGTCCGAGACGTACGAGCAGCCCCGGCACCCTTCCTTCCAGCCCGGCTCGAGCATGAAGTGATAAACGATCAGCTGCGCCTTGCCCTCGAAGAGCTCCGCGAGAGTGTGCTTCCCGGTCGCGTCCTCGAAGAGGTACGGCTTGTCCACCTTCACCATCGGGAGCTTCCTTCTCTCGGCGGCGAGCGCTTCGCGCTCACGGGTGAAGGCCTTCTCCTTGGCCAGGAGCGCCTTGCGCGCCACGGTCCACTGTTCACGGCTGACGATCGGCGTGCTCATCGGTTCGTTCCTTTCTGGGTGGGTCGAACTGCCGGCTTGCGGAAGGGAGAGAGGAGGAAGGCCAGGGCGGCCGCTCCCGCGCCTGCGGTCGTCGCCACGGTGACGGCCAGGGTAGTGAGGCAGAGAGGGCACATCGGACACTTCCTTTTGTGAGCTTCGAGCAGGGAAGGTAATCGCGCCCGCGATCGGGCGTGAGTAACAAGGTTGGCGCGGTCGGAGCCGGCCGTGACAACACGCGGGCGTCCGACCATCCTGTGGCCATGGGCGAGGAATTGAAAGAGGCTGCGCGCGCCCTGGCGGATGGCGAGGCGCTTCGGGCCCTCTCCCTTGCGGGGCGCGACCAGAGCGCGCTCGGCCTCACGCTGCGAGGGATCGCGTACGCCCAGCTCGGCGATCTCGAGCTGGCGCGCCGCTCCCTCCTGCGCGCAGCCGCGGGGGAAGACGACGCCCTCACGCGCGCGCGTGCTCGTGCAGCGCTCGCCGAGATCGAGCTCACCACCGGCAGTCCAGCTTCGGCGGCGCGGGCCGCGGGCGAGTCTGCGGACGAGCTCGAGCGCCTGGGCGACACGCGCAACGCGGCCATGCAGCGGCTGGTCCGCGCGCGCGCCGAGGTGCTGCTGGGCCGCCTGGGAGAGGCGCGGCGCCTGGCCGTCGAGGTGCTCGCCGCCGACCTGCCAGCGGATCTCCGGGCCGTGGCCGCGCTCACCCAGGCCGAGATCGCCACCCGCGCGCTGGCGGCCACGGACGCCGCGGCGGCGCTGGCGCGGGCCCGACAATCGCTTTCGCGCTCGCCTCACCCGCTCCTCTCCCGCGCGGTTTCCGCCCTCGAGAAAGAGCTCTCGGCGAAGGTGGCGCGCGTGCTGCGCCGAGGCGCCGTCTGCGAGGTGGATCTCTTCGCCATCGAGGCGCTGTGCCGCGGCGACACCCTGCTGGTGGACGCCTGCCGCCGCCTCGCTAGCGCCGGGCGCGTCACCATCCTGCTCGCACGCCGGCCCATCCTCTTCGCCCTGCTCCTGCTCCTCGCGCGCGCCTGGCCTGAGCCGGTGCCTCGCGACGAGCTGGCCGCGCGCGCCTTCGAGACCGGAAACCCCAACGCCTCGCACCGGGCGCGGCTCCGCGTGGAGATCGGGCGCCTGCGCGCCCTGACGACGGACGGCCTCGGGGCCGAGCCGGTCGCCACCAAGGAGGGCTACGTGCTCGCGTCGCGCCGCGAGGTAATCATGCTCCTTCCCAAAACCGACGACGAGGCGGCCCGCGTCGCCCTCCTCCTGGCCGACGGCGCTTCCTGGTCCGCGCAGGGCCTCGCCGACTTGACGGGCGTCTCGAAGCGGACGGCGCTGCGGGCCTTGACGATGCTGGTCGAGGGCGGAACCGCGGTCCGCACCGGCTCGGGCACCGCCGTCCGCTACCGCAGGCCCGGCCCTCCCGTCGCGTCACGAATGTTGCTCCTCGGGCTCCTTCCGAAGGGATAGATCAAGGCCATGAAGAGAGCCAAGGAAGAAGCGGGGACTGCGGCCGACGCGGAGGTGGTGCGCGAGTACCTCCCGCTCGGCGAGGGCGCTGTGCAGGGCGTCACCTTCGACGGGAAGCTGGTGTGGTACGCGCGCGACGACGAGCTCGTCGCCTTCGACGCCGAGGCCGAAAAAGTCGTGCGCCGCCATCGCATCCCCGGGGCCAGGGCGGGCACCGCGTTCGACGGCAAGCACCTCTACCAGTTGGCCGGCGCCGAGATCGTCGTCGTCGATCCCGCGGACGGGCGTATCCTGCGCAGGCTTGCGGCCCCCTCCAACGGGGCGAACAGCGGCATGGCCTGGGGAGACGGCTATCTCTGGATCGGCCAGTTCCGCGAGTCGCGCATCCTCAAGGTGGACGCGAAGACGGGCGAGGTGGTGAAGACGCTGACTTCCGATCGCTTCGTGACCGGCGTCTCCTGCGTGGACGGCATGCTGTGGCACGGCGCGAGCGGCGACGACAAGCCCTGCGAGCTGCGGCGGCTCGGCGCGGATGGCGCCGTGCAGGAGACGCTCCGCGTGCCGGTCGAGGCCATCGCGGGCGTCGAACGCACCCGCGAAGGGACCTTCTGGTGCGGCGGAAGCAAGGGCAGGCTCCGGCTGGTGCGCCGGAAGGCGTCGTCGTCCTGACGGCCTTTCAGGGCGCGAGGAGAAACCACGCCTTGAGGTATTCGGTCTCGGGCACGCCGATGAGCGGCGGGTGATCGCGTCCGGCGCCGCGGCGTTCCAACAATTGCAGCGGTCGCTTCGCCTCTTGCGCCGCCCAGCCGATCACTTCGCCAAAGAGCTCCGGGGTCACTTTTCCGGAGCAGGAGCAGGTGACCAGCAGCCCGCCCGGCTCCAGCAGGCGGACCGCGCGGTAGTTGATCTCGCGGTACGCCCGCAGCGCGCCTTCCAGCCCTTCCTTGCGCTTGGCGAAGGCAGGCGGGTCCAGCACGATGGTCGAGAACTTCCGGCCCTCCTTGTCGAACGCCCGCAGCGCCTCGACGGCGTTGGCCGCCCGCGCTTCGAGGTTGCTGAGCCCGTTGCGCTGCGCGTTCTGCAAGGTCCGCTGCACCGCCGCCGTGTCCTGGTCGAGGGCGATCACGTGCGTCGCCTTGCGGGCGAGCTGCAGCGAGAAGCCGCCGTGGTAGCAGAAGGCGTCCAGCGCCTCGCCGTGGGCCAGCTCGCCGGCGCGCAGGTGATTTTCAACCTGGTCTAAATATCCTCCGGTCTTGTGATCGGCGGCGAGATCCACCGAGAGCTCGATGGCTCCTTCGTGGTAGTTCGCGCTCATCGCCGTGCCGAAGAGCACCTGCGTCCGCCGCGGCAGGCCCTCGAAGTCGCGGGCGCTGCCGTCGTCGCGGGCCATCACCGCGCGCGCTCCCGTCAGCTCGACCAGGATCCGCGCCAGCTGCTCGCGCCGCGCCTCGGCCCACTCGGCGTGGTGCTGCACCGCCACCACGCCGTTGTACCAGTCGACGAAGTAGCCGGGCATGAGGTCCGCCTCGCCGTGCAGCAGGCGGAAGGCGTCGGCACCGGGCATCATCGTCCGCCGCCGGTCCAGCGCGCGCCGGATGCGGCTGGCGAGCAGCTCCTCGTCCAAGGCGCTGTCGTTGCGCGACATGACCCGCAGCGCGATGGGGCTCTTCACCGCCCAGAAACCGCGGGCGATGAAGTTGGTGCGCGCGTCGGTGATGCGGACTTCGGCGCCGGAGGGGAGCCCCTCGGGCGCGCTGGCCACGTCGGTGCGAAAAATCCAGGGATGTCCGGCGCGGGCGCGCGCGGCGCCCTTCTGCGAAACGACGACGGTTGCGACATTCTCTGCAGGGGTGGTCACCCGTGCAGTCTGTCACGGGCGCAAAGGCCGCGCATGCGTTAGTCTCGGGGCCATGACCCCAGACGACGGCGCCCACGCCGCCAAGGTGACCTCGCTGGGAGCGCCCCTCAACCCCGATGAGGCCCGCAAGATCGCCTCCGCGCTGCAGGCCAACATCTCCCGCGCGCTCAAGGGAAAAGAAGACATCGTCGAGCTGGCCTTGGCTGCGCTCGCCGCCGGCGGGCACCTGCTCCTCGAAGACGTTCCCGGCGTGGGCAAGACCACCCTGGCCCAGGCGCTGGCGCGCTCGCTCGACCTCGCCTTCGCCCGCGTCCAGTTCACCAGCGATCTCTTGCCGGGCGACATCACCGGCGTCTCCATCTACGACCAGAACCGCGCCTCGTTTGTCTTCAAGCCTGGCCCCCTCTTCGCCAACCTGGTCCTCGCCGACGAGATCAACCGCACCACGCCGCGCACCCAGAGCTGCCTGCTCGAGTCCATGGCCGAGGCGCAGGTCTCGGTGGACGGCGTCGCCCGCCCGCTGCCGGTGCCCTTCATGGTGCTGGCCACCCAGAACCCGCACGAGCACGCCGGCACCTATCCGCTGCCCGAGTCGCAGCTCGACCGGTTTCTCCTGCGGCTCTCGGTGGGCTACCCCGCGCCCGCGGTCGAGCGCGAGCTCTTGCTCGGCGGCGGCACCCACGAGGAGCTGACCCACCTGCGCCCGGTGGCTTCGGCCTCGGACGTGCGGCGGCTGCAGGCGGCCGTCCAGGCCGTCAAGGCCGCTGACGAGATCGCCGACTACGTGTTGGCCATCGTCGCCGCCACCCGCAAGAGCGAGTTGGTCTCGCTGGGCGCCTCGCCGCGCGGGGCCATCGCGCTCCTCAAAGTGGCCAAGGCGCGCGCCGTCCTGCGGGGCCGCAGCTATGTCGAGCCCGACGACGTCAAGGATCTCTGCGTCCCCGTGCTCGCCCACCGCATCACCCTGGCGGGCCGCGGCCCCGGCGGCGGCGAGATCGAGCGGCTGGCCGCCGAGCGCGTCATCCGCGACCTCGTCGAGCAGATCCCCATCCCCGAATGACTTCGCTGGCGCGGGCGGCCGGCTTCCCGCCACGAGCGGTGATTCCGGGGTGGAAGCGCAACCTCAAGTTCACCCGGCTCGGCTGGTGGTTCTCGAGCCTCACCATCGGCATCGGCCTCGCCGCCATCAACACCGGCAACAACCTGCTCTTCCTCGTGCTGGGCCTGCTGCTCGCCAGCATCGTCGTCTCCGGCATCCTCTCCGAGCAGACGCTGCGGGCGGTGCGCGTCGAGCGGCGGCTTCCTTCGGGCCCGTCGGCCGGACAGCCGGCGCTCATCGGCCTGGTCGCGCGCAACGACAAGCCGCGGGCGGCCTCGTTCTCCCTCGAGCTGCGCGAGAAGGGCGGCGACGTCGCCGGCCGTGGCTTTCTCGTCGTGCTCCCCGCGCAGCAGACGGCGGAGGTCGCTTATTCGTTCTTGCCGCTGCGGCGCGGGCTGCACCGCTTCGAGCGGCTGGAGGTGGCCACCCGCGCGCCCTTCGGGCTCTTCGAGAAGTCGAGGCCCATCGACGCGCCCGAAGGCTTGGTGGTCTTTCCGCGCCGGGTTCCGGCGCCGCCCGCCCAGCCGCGCGCGCTGGCCCGCGAAGGCGAGC
>JANXXR010000085.1 GCA_025350525.1 Deltaproteobacteria bacterium | reverse complement strand
GCCGCGAAAAAGAGCTGGCGTCGATCGGCGCCGCCGAGGTGGCGGTGGTGCTGGGCGAGCCGGGCATCGGCAAGAGCCGGCTGCTCGAGGAGGTGGCGCGCATCTTTGGACTCAGCTCGGGACTCAGCTTGGGACGCACTTCCGGCGGCGCGGTGCTCAGCGGCCGCTGCTACGAGGCGGAGCAGGCGCGGCCGTACGGCTGCATCGTCGAGGCGCTGCGCGGGTCCGGCCTCCTCGCCCAGGCGGGCGAGGCGCTGCAGCGGGAGCTGGGCGCGCTCCTCTCGGAGCTGGCGCCGGCGCCGGCCGAGCTCAATCGATCGCGGCTCTTCGACGCGGTGGCGGCGCTCCTGCGCGGCCGGCCCGTACTGCTGCTGATCGACGACCTGCAGTGGGTGGACGAGGCCTCGGCCGCCCTGATCCACTACGTGGTGCGCACCGCGTCGGTGCGCGCAGTGCTGGCGGCGCGCGAGGGCGAGCTCCCCGAAAACGCCGCGGCCCTGCGCCTGCTCCGCACGCTGCGGCGGGAGCGGGCGGTGACGCAGGTCTTCCTCGGGCCGCTCGAGCCGGCGGAGATCGAGACGCTGCTGCTCTCGCGCGGGATGAAGGCCGACGCCCTGCGGGTGCACGCGGGGAGCGCCGGCAACCCGCTCCTGGCGCTGGAGATGGGCCGAGCGGTGGCCGAGGGCCGGCCGGTGCTCTCGGGCGGGATGGCCGAGGCGCTCGACCAGCGGCTCGACGCCCTCGAGCCGGCCGCGCAGTCGCTGCTCTCCTGGGCGGCGGCGCTCGGGCGCGCGGTGGCCCCCGCGCTCCTCTCCGCGGCAGCGGGCCGCGCGCCGGCGGAGATGGTGGAGATGCTGGGCGCCCTCGATCGCAAGGGGCTGACGCGGGTCCTCCCCGACGGCTCCATCGACTTCGCCCACGACCTTCTGCGCGAGGCCGCCTACCGCCGCATCCCACCGGATCGACGCCCGCTCCTGCACGCCACGCTCGCCCGCGCGGTGGACGCGGCCCGCAGGGGCGACGCGGCGCTGGCCGGCACGGTGGCGCGGCAGGCCATCCTCGGCGGCGAGGACGCGCTCGCCGTCCGCGCCTCGGTGGAAGCGGCCGAGCACGCCATCCGCATCTTCGCCGGGCAGGAGGCGATGGCCATCGCGCGGCAGGCGCTGCCGCTCCTGGGGGCGCTGCCCCGCGCCGAGCGGCTGCGCGCGCACCTCGCGCTCCTGCGGGTCTGCGTCCACGCCGACCGCAGGCCGGAGCGGCTGGAGAAGGTGGCCCAGGAGGTGAGCCGGCTGGTGCTGGAGGCGGAGGCGTCGGGGCTGAGCGACGTCATCACCGAAGGGCTGCATGTCCTTAGCCAGGCGCACTACTTCCGCGCCGACGACCAGGGCGCGCTCCTGGGCAGCCTGCGCGGCGCCGAGGCAGCGCGCTCCGAGGCGGATCCGCTGGTGCGCGCCCGGGCGCTGGCGCAGGCGGGCCGCTGCCTCGCGCAGCTGGAGAGCGACACCGATCGCGCGGGGCAGCTCCTCGAAGACGCCGCGGTGGCGGCGCAGAGCGTGCGGGCCGAGGTGCCCGACATCCTCCTCGGCCGCGGCCTGCTCTGCATCTTCCACGGCGACGTGGCCGGCGCCCGCGAGCAGCTGGGAACGCTGGCGCGGGTGGCGCGCGAGCTGGGCGATCACTGGCGCGAGACCGAGGCCATGTTCTCGCTCTGCCGCCTCGCGCTCGAGCTGGGCGAGCCGGAGGAGGCCCTGCGCCTCGCCGAGGCGGTCCTGCCCGTCGCCGAGAAGATGCCCGAAGGAGACGAGCCGGCGCTGGCCCGCGGCCTCTACGCGCTGGCGCTCCTGCAGCTGGGCAGGGGCGGCGAGGAGCGGTTCCGCGCGGCGGTCGCCGAGCTGCGCCGCAACGAAGCGCGCTTCCGGCTCTCGCAACTGCTCCTGCTCCACGCCGATCTCGACCTCGCCCAGGGCCGCCTTGAGGACGCCGCCGCCCACGCCGAGGAGGTGGGCCGGCTGGGCGGCGAGGCCAGCCTCGGCTTCCGGCACAGCCGCGCCCACGTGCTCCTCGCCGAGCTGGCGCTGGCGGGCGGAGATCGGGCCGCCGCCCGCGAGCAGCTGGCGCTCGCCCTCACCGTCCCCGCAGGCGTCAGCGCCGGCTTGCGGGCCCGCATCTCGTCGGCGGCGGCGCGCGCCGGACCACCCTGAGGAGAAACCGATGCCCAAATACATCGTCGAGCACGAGTACCAGACGCCGCTCACCGAGGAGCTGCACAGCGAGGAGGCGAAGCGGGCCAACCCCTGCCTCGAGAAGTACGCCGTCACCTGGCTGGCGAGCTATCTCGCCGTCGATCGCATGAAGATGGTCTGCGAGTTCGAGGCGGATTCGCAGGAGCAGATCCGCGACGCCCTGCGCAGCGCCGCGGTGCCCTTTGCACGGGTCTGGCCAGCCATCAAGTACTCGCGCTGAAGATTCCACGCTGCCGCCGACGCCGGCTCACACGGCAGGGGGCCAAGGTGGTTCTCGTCCGGCGATGGCGCCGGCGGGAGGCAGACATGGCGATCGACGAAGCGAAGCTGAACGCGTTCATGGGCAAGGCAGTGGGCGACATCGGCGCGGCCCTTTCGGCGGCGCTGGTGGTCATCGGCGACAAGCTCGGGCTCTACCGGGCGCTCGCGCAGGGAGCGGCGACGCCGGCCGAGCTGGCGATGCGGACCTCCACCGTCGAGCGCTACCTGCGCGAGTGGCTGGGCAACCAGGCCGCCGGCGGGTACGTCACCTACGATCCGAAGAGCGGCCGCTACGCGCTCCCCGAGGAGCAGGCGCTGGCGCTCGCCGTCGAGGGCAGCCCCGCCTTCATTCCCGGCGCCTTCCAGGTGATCGCCGCCTGCTTCGCCGCGCAGGAGCGCATCACCGAATGCTTCCGCAGCGGCAAGGGCATGGAGTGGGGCGAGCACCACGGCTGCCTCTTCGAGGGCACCGAGCGCTTCTTCCGTCCCGGCTACGCGGCCAACCTGGTCTCCAGCTGGCTGCCGGCGCTGGAGGGCGTGGTGCCGAAGCTGCGCAAAGGCGCGAGCGTGGCCGACGTCGGCTGCGGGCTGGGCGCCTCGACCCTGCTGATGGCGCAGGAGTTCCCCGAGTCGAAGTTCGTCGGCTTCGACTACCACGAGGGCTCGATCCGCACGGCCCGCGAGAGGGCGCGCGCCGCGGGCCTGGAGGGCCGGGTCCGCTTCGAGGTGGGCCGCGCCACCGACTACCCCGGCAAGGGCTACGACCTGGTGGCGCACTTCGACTGCCTCCACGACATGGCCGACCCCATCGGCGCCGCCCGCCACGTGCGCGAGACGCTGGCGCCCGGCGGGGCCTGGATGATCGTCGAGCCCTTCGCGGGCGACCGCGTCGAGGAGAACCTGAACCCGGTGGGCCGCGTCTTCTACGGCGCCTCGACCATGCTCTGCGTCCCCACCTCGCTGGCCGGACAGGGCCCGGCGCTGGGCGCGCAGGCCGGCGAGGCGCGTCTGCGGGAAGTGGTCCAGGCGGCCGGCTTCCGCGGCTTCCGGCGCGCGACCGAGACGCCCTTCAACCTCGTCTTCGAAGCCCGCGCCTGAGCGCAGCGGGCGTCGATCTGCCAGACTCGGGGCATGCGCCTGCGCGGGGTCTGGCAGATCGTCGGCAGCTGGCTGTTCATCTGCTCGTTCGGGCTGAGCGCGTCCGCGATCACCCTTCTGACGCTGGGCGCCTTCTCGCGGCGGCTCTCGCCCTTCCTGCTGCGCTTCTGGGGCCGGACCATGCTCAAGCTCGCCGGCGTCACCTACGAAGTCCAGGGCGCCCAGCACCTGGCAGGCGGGATGAAGATCGCGCCCTTCAACCACAGCTCGCTGCTCGACGCCTTTTTGGTCGCGGCGGTGATGCCGGAGGGGAGCGTCGCTGCCGTCAAGCGGGAGGTGATCTACTACCCGGTGGTCGGCTTCACGGTGAAGCTGCTCGGGTTCTTGCTCATCGACCGGGGAAACTCGCTGCGCGCGCGGGATACGATGCAGCGGGCCGGGCTGCGCATGGAGCAGGAGCGGCTGACGGTGTTCCTCGCGCCCGAAGGGACGCGTACCCAGGACGGCGCGGTGCTGCCGTTCAAGAAGGGCGCGGTGAACCTGGCGCTGGTGAGCGGCGCGCCCATCGTGCCCATGCTCATCGACAACGCCTTCGAGCTGCACGGGCCGGGGCGGCTCGTCACCACGCCCGGGCATGTGGTGATCCGCTTCCTCGCGCCGCGGCCGATGACGGCGCTGACGGTGGCGACGGTGGGGGAGGAGACGGAGGCCTTGCGCGCCGTCTACGTCTCGGAGCTTCTGCGCCTGCGGGCGGAGCGGGCGCCGCGGCTGCCTCGCCCCGCCGACGCCACCTGAACGCGACAAGCCTCTCGATCCGCGCGCCGGGCGGTCTGTAACAGGGGCCGCACGGCTCGCCGCTGCGCCTCAGCGACCTGCCGGTCACATTTTCGGGCAAATCCGCTCGACGGCGGCTTCAGGTGCATTACAATCCCCAATCAAGATGGCCCAACCAGTCCAGCTCGAATTGCCCACCTGGGGCGGGAAGCGTGCCGGCGCCGGCCGGAAGCGTCGCGCGCCCATCCGGCTGGTCTCCCACAAGAGCCGGCCGGAGCATGCGCCACGCTTTCCCCTGCATGTGGTGATGCGGGCGCGGCCGGACGCTCCCGTCCTGCGCCGTGGGCAGGTCTTTCGCGCGGTGCGGACGGCGTTGGCCGAG
>JANXXR010000049.1 GCA_025350525.1 Deltaproteobacteria bacterium | reverse complement strand
TTGAAGAGCGGGCCGCCCGAGTTGCCGGGGTTGATCGAGGCGTCGGTCTGTAAGTAATCCGAGTAGGGCCCGCCGAACTGCGTGCGCTCCTTGGCGCTGATGATGCCGGCGGTGACGGTGGCCTGCAGCCCGAAGGGCTCGCCGATGGCGATGACGTAGTCGCCCACCTCGGTGGCGTCAGAGTCGCCCAGGGTCGCGTACTTGAGCTGGCCGACGTCCTTGCCCTCGATGCGCAGCAGCGCCACGTCGCTCTTGGGATCGTTGCCGACCACCTTGGCGGTGAACTCGCGGGCGCCGCCGGGCGCGGTCTCGTCGGTGATGACCTTGATCTCGTCCATGGGGCGGAACTTGCCGGGATGCTGCTCGTCCTGGATCTCGACCACGTGGTTGTTGGTCAGCACCAGGCCGTCGCCGATGAGGAAGCCGGAGCCGAGGCCGTGGCGTTCCTGCTGATCCTGCTGGCCCTGCCCGGGCTGCTGGCCGAAGTAGCGGAAGAAGCGCTCCATCGGATCCTGCTGCGACTCGTCGCTGCCGTCGTTGCCTTCGCCCTCGCCGCCGCTGCCGTCGTCCTCGGGGCCGGGCCGCACTGGCGGATGGCCGCGGGGCAGCCCGCGCTGGGCCACCGCCTGCCGGCGCGGCTTGAAGCGCGAGTTGACGTTGACCACCACCGGCCGCAGCTGCTTGACGATGGGCGCGAGCGACGGCATGGGCCCCGCCTGCCGCACCGTCTCGGCGGTGCTGGGCGCGGCCGCTTGCGCATCGCCGGCGAGCATCGAGACCTGTGCAGTGCGGTGCTGAAAAGCGGAGACGAGCGGCAGCGCGGTCACGGCGGCGAGGAAGCCCGCGAAGACTGCTGCAAGAGCGGTAAAGCGGCGGTGCATGATGCCTCCAGTAAGGGGGCAACGTAACCGGGCGGGCGCCGACGTCAAGCGAAGTTGGCGCGGCCGGGCGAGGCGAGCTGCGCGCCGTTCAGTGATCTCTCGACGCCGACTCGCCTTCGGTTTCGGTTTCGGGTTCCGTTTCAGAGGCGCGCAGCTCTTCGAGCGCCACGCGCCGGCCGTCGTCGTCGTGGATCTCCACCCGCGCCGCGTGCAGCGAATAGAAGAGCAGCCAGCGCTCGGCATCGCTGAGGCTGCCCGCGGGCAAGGCCTCGTCGATCTCGTCGAGGGTGAGGAAGCCCCGCCGGATGCCCCGGGTGAAGAGGGCCTTCCTCGCCTTATGTTCGCGGCCGATCTTGAGAGATGACATCAGTTCCTCCCGGAACTGTAACGACTTAAGTCCCCTGCCGCCGCTCCTGCTCCTCGCGCGCTTCTTCCGCGGCAGGCCCTTCCTTGGCCGGCTGCAGGGCGCCGTTCTCGGAGAGGATCCGCCGCAGCTCGTCGCCTTCCATCACCTCGGTGGCGAGGAGGCGGGCGGCGACCTTGGTGAGCGCGTCGCGGTGCCGCGTGACCAGGTCGCGGGCGCGGGACATCGCCTCCTCGAGGAAGCGGGAGACCTCTTCGTCCACCCGGCGCTGGGTCCGCTCGCTGTAGTTCTTGTCGGTCATCCCGCCGCCTCCCTGAGCGGCGTTGAGGAAGGGCGAGCGGCTGCGCTCGGCGAGCGAGACGGTGCCCAGCGCCTCGCTCATGCCGTACTCGGTGACCATCAGGCGGGCGATCTCGGTGGCCTGCTTGAAGTCGTTGGAGGCGCCGGTGGAGACGCTGCCCACCATGATCTCCTCGGCGGCGCGTCCGCCCATCAGGCCGGCCATCTTGTCGAGCAGCTCCTCGCGGCTCATCAGATAGCGGTCCTCGAGCGGCAGCTGCAGCGTGTAGCCCAGCGCCGCCAGGCCGCGCGGGATGATGGAGATCTTGTGCACCGGCTCGGAGTGGGCGCAGAGCGAGCTGACCAGGGCGTGGCCCGACTCGTGGTAGGCGACGATCTCCTTCTCCTTCTCGTTCATGCGGCGGGTCTTCTTCTCGAGGCCGGCCACCACGCGCTCGATGGCCTCCATGAAGTCGGCCATGACCACCTTGTCGCGGTCGCGGCGGGCGGCGAGGAGCGCCGACTCGTTGACCACGTTGGCGAGGTCGGCGCCGGCGAAGCCCGGCGTGCGCGCGGCGATGAGCTTGAGATCGACGTCGGCGCCCAGCTTCACGTCGCGGGCGTGGATGCGGAGGATCTCCTCGCGGCCCTTGCGGTCGGGCCGGTCCACCAGCACCTGCCGGTCGAAGCGGCCGGGCCGCATCAGCGCCGGGTCGAGGATCTCAGGGCGGTTGGTGGCGGCGAGGACGATGAGCGCGGTCCGCGAGTCGAAGCCGTCCATCTCCGCCAGCATCTGGTTGAGGGTCTGCTCGCGCTCGTCGTGGCCGCCGAACATGCCGGCGTTGCGCGACTTGCCGATGGCGTCCAGCTCGTCGATGAAGATGATGGCCGGCGCCTTGGCGGCGGCCTGCTGGAAGAGATCGCGCACGCGGGCCGCGCCGACGCCGACGAACATCTCGACGAACTCGGATCCCGAGAGCGAATAAAACGGCACGCCGGCCTCACCCGCGACGGCGCGCGCCAGGAGCGTCTTGCCCGTGCCGGGAGGCCCGACCAGGAGGACGCCCTTGGGGATTCTTCCACCCAGGCGGCGGAACTTGCCGGGCGTCTTGAGGAACTCGACGATCTCTTTCAATTCGTCGGCGGCCTCGTCCACGCCGGCCACGTCTTTGAAGGTCACGCCGGTGTTGGACTCGGCGTAGATGCGCGCCTTGGTCTTGCCGAAGGACATCACGCCGGGCGGACCGCCGCCCATGCCGCCGCCCATCCGCTTGGTGAGCCAGGAGACGAAGAGCAGGCCGATGCCGATGGGCACCACCAGCATCCAGATCATCTCGCTGGTGCCGCTCTCGGTGACCGCGTCGTACTCGAGGTGCTTCTGCTCGAGGAGCGGGACCAGCTGCGCGTCGCCGTTCACCCGCACCGCGAACCAGGGCAGGTCGGCCTTGGTCTGGCCGTCGGCCAGCTTGGGATAGCACTTCACCCAGTCGTTGGAGAGCATCACCTTGGCGCAGCCGTCGCTCTTGATGCGGTCCACCAGGCGGCTGTAGGCCACCCGCTGGAAGCCCGCGTCCTGGAACAACGAGCGCAGCAGCATGAACCCGACCAGCAGCAGCAGCACGTAGATCAGCGGCGAGCCGAACCGCGGCCCCGTGCCGGCCGGCTTGTCGAGCTTCTTGCCGCGCGGATTCGGTTTCCCCATCGCCATTGGTGCAACCCCTCCCCTAAGAAGCGGACTTCCCCCGGGAGAAACTATGGACGGCGCGCTCGGAGGGACAGGGGAGAGACAGGCCTCAGGCTTCAGGCCTCAGGCATCAGGGGGACTGCTCTTGGAGCTCGACCAGGCGAGCGAGCGCTCAGTGCGTGAGGTCCAGCAACTGCGCCACCGTCTTCTCGTCGGCCGCCGGAAACTCGTACTTGTCCATCTCCTGCGGCGAGACCCAGCGGTGGTCGTGCACCTTCTTGTGATTGATGTCACCCGCCGGCAGCCGGCAGCGGTAGACGCGGAAGTCGATGTCGTAGTGTGCGTAGGAGTGGTGGACGTGGATGACGCGGACGCCGACCTCGACGTCGATCTCCATCTCCTCCTTCAATTCGCGGGCCAGCGCGCCCTCGTCGGTCTCGCCTTCCTCGACCCGGCCGCCGGGGAATTCCCAGAGCAGCGGCAGCGTTGCCGTGGGGCGGCGCTGGGTGATCAGGTACTTCCCGTCTTTCTCGATCATTGCGGCGACGACACGGATCCGTGATGGCATGGGCCGCGACGATAGACCTGCAGGCGTATCTTGTGAAGGGAGGCTTCCATGGCAGGGCTCTGGGCCGCGCTCCTCGTCGCACAGGCGGTCTCGCCGGGACATCTGCAGGGCAAGCCCAAGTCGAAGCAGCCGGCCCGGCCGGCCGCGCAGCCCGCCGCTGAGGCCGCGCCGCTCTGCAGCGGCGACTACGCCGACGTGCTGCCGGTGGAGAAGGCCAACGCCATCCTCGAGGCGGCCAAGGATCCCTTCGTCTTCGCCATCCGCAACACCGCCACCTACGAGCACGTCTACTACGGCCACGACGGCAAGCTGCGGCGCGCCTACCTGCGGGCAACCGTGCACGGCACCGGCTTCGGCTACCGATTCGTCAACGGCGAGACGCAGATCGTCACCAACGAGCACGTCGCCAGCCAGCCCGACGTCACCGACGACGAGCACCCCGTCGAAGGCGTGCCGACGGGCTCGAAGAAGGTCCGCGAGCAGCTCAAGATCGTCCGCGACGAGAACGACGACTACGAGCCCGGCCACGTGCCGCTCACCAAGCTGCTCTCCGATCCGGCGGCGGACATCGCCGTGCTCAAGGCCAAGAAGCAGCTGGGCGTCGTGCCCTGGCGCCTGGGGCGATCGGCCTCGCTCCGCGCCGGCAACCTCGTCTGGGTGCGCGGCTTCCCGCTGGGCGCCTTCGCCGCGCTCAACACCGGCAAGGTCCTCAACCCAATGACCTTCGACTCCGAGCGCGGCTGGAACCACGCCG
>JANXXR010000032.1 GCA_025350525.1 Deltaproteobacteria bacterium | reverse complement strand
GCGTCTGGTCACTCGCTACGAGACAAAGGCCGAGAACTTCCTCGGCCTCCTGCGGCTCGCCTGCGCCCGCTTGCTCTGGAAAAGGTTGTGAGATGCGTTCTAGAGCCCCGCTCATCTACCTGGACCACTGCGCGATCCGCGGTATTTCGTCGGATCCGGCGAAGCGTGTGCACCTTCGCCAGATCTTCAAGACGCGCGGCAGCCTCAGGTTCTCCGTGATGAACATGGTGGAGATGGCCCAGAATAGCGGTGAGTCTTACGCGAACATTTGCGGTCTCCTCGACGAACTCGGGCCGCATTGCATTCCCGCAGACCTTGATCCGGCCACAATAGAAGAACGAGAACTGCAGGGCGTTCCACCGCCGGAGGCGTTTTTGGTGATTCTGGAAATGCTCGGGCCGCTCGTCAGGGCAATGCCGCAGGGGCAAGTAAAGTTTGGCAGCGCGTTGCAGACACTCCAGGATGCCGACTACCGCGAGCGCGCTCCGGAGCTGCTTCGGCATCCGGAGATGCTGCGCGATCTCGAGCTCTACCGCCGCCGCTCCAGGAGCGGCGAGAAAATGTTGCCTCTACCGAAACCAAAGTACTCGCTGCGATGGATCGAGATAAGCCTCGTTCGGCGGCTGCTCAAAGACAGCAAGAACATGAGCGACAACGACATCAACGACGTGTTTCACGCAGTCGTGCCGCTCCGCTATGCGAGGGTTGTTGTCCTCGACGGCGCGTGGGCAAACTACGCCCGCAGCTTGAAGGTGCCCGACACGCATGTCTTTGCCGCAACCGAGTCAGGACTGCTGGCCGCCCTCGAGCGAATTCGAATCGTATAGATGGCCAGCCGCGAGTGACCCTACCGCTGAAACGCGACCGCTTGTAGACGCCGCTGGTGCTGGAGATTGCCCAAGGATCGATTTCGACCTCCTCGGATCCGATCTACAGTGCCGCGATGGGCGATTTTGCGCGGAGGGTTCTGGAGGGCGTCGATCGACTGCGGCGGAGCGATCGTGATCTGCACGTCTTCGGCGCGGCCGGGCATCGCTATAGCTTCAACGCGCGGGCCACCGAACGCGAGGTGGCATCCTGCGAGCAGCGCTGGGGCATGAGGCTGCCCCGTGATTACCGTGAGTTCCTGCTCGACGTTGGCAATGGCGGGGCGGGCCCGTTCTACGGGGTCTTCCGCTTGGGCGAGTGGGACGGTGCCGGCAATGGCGAGCCTTGGAGCTCATCCATCATTGGCGACCCATCCAAACCGTTCCCTCATGAAAGATCGTGGAACGAGCCTCGGAACTACAGCTTGGCTCCCAGTGACCAAGAGAGCGACGAGTACCACGATTGGATGGATCGGGCGGACGCCTGGTACTACTCACCGGCGATCACGGACGGTTCGATCCCGATTTGCACGCAGGGCTGTGCGCTCCGCTTCCTGCTCATCGTAACCGGACCGGAGGCGGGCCACGTCTGGGCTGACGACCGGGCAGATGACAAAGGCCTCGCGCCCCTCGGCGAAGGCTCGCGCCGTCTAACTTTCTCGAAATGGTACTTGGCTTGGATGGACAGAGCTCTTCAGGAGAGTGCGCGTCCGGCGAAACGCCGGTCGCGGTAGAGCGCCGCGCCAATTTCTGAGCGCGCCGCGCCTCGAGTCGGCGCTCTGCCAGCTTGGCGCTCGTTGTACTTGCGAAAAGCGCATACTTGCGCTAATGTTCAGTGATGGGTCCAACGCGGGCGCGGCGGCGGATCCGGGAGCTCGCCCGCGCTGGCCGTTGGGAAATCACGTCGCACGCACTGGAGAGTCTGGTCGAGCGCGATGCGAGCGTGGAGGACGTGTTCACGGTGCTAACGAGCGCCAAGACCTGCCACAGCGCTCCCACTGGGCGATGGAGACTCAGTGGAGAGGATCGTCTCGGCGATCCGCTCACGTTGATAGTCGCGCTGCATACGCACGTGGTTGTGGTGACGCTCTTCAGAGGTGACGAGCCATGAAGCGACGATGCGGAAATTGCGGCAAGGCGGCGCTCGTGGAGGCGCCGTACACGCTCAAGCGGGTGCTGGACGGCCGCACGTTTTCAGGCGACCTGGCGGCCACGCATTGCGAGGCCTGTGGACAAACGCGCGTGTCTGGTCCTGCGGCGCTCGCTTTCGAGAGGGCACTGGTCGCCGACCTTGCGCGCGGCGAGGTCGGCCCACAGGGCTTTCGATTCCTCCGCCGCGCGGCTGGGCTGCAGGCCTCGCGCCTCGCCGAGCTTCTCGACGTCACGCCAGGAACTGTCTCTCGATGGGAGAACGGAAGAAAGCCGCTTGAGCGGCGTGCAGTCGCGCTTGTGGCGGCGCTTGCCCTGGAGGCCCAGGGCGATCGAACCGCCACGAGAGATCTGCTCGAGCGGCTGGCGGCGCGGCGCAAGCCGCCAAAGCGCGTGCTCCTCGGAGTAGCATCACAAACTGAGCGGCCTTGACCGCAGGTCAGGCTCGCCTGGCTCGCCGAGCTCCGCCAGGAGCAATCACCTCGTGGCGCTGAGAAGGAATGCCCATGACTCAGCGCCATCACTGTGGCCGTGAGCAAGAGCTCGATCAGTTCCTCGCGCTTCAGCGATGTACGCTGCCTGGATGCGAATCGTTCAAGCTTGCGGCGGGCCTTGTCGCGCAAGCTGTCGACGCAGTAGCAGCCCGCTCCAGATGATCGGTAGTGCGGTCGCGAGCGCGGCGAGGAGAAATGCCACCGAGCCTCGCACCATCCACCCGTCGCTCACCGGGTGGCGGCGGTCATAGTCTGCAAATTCGGACACGATCAACAGGAAAAGCCAGATCAATCCACGAGTGCGGACCTCCGGCGCCTTCCTCCAGAGATACACAAACAATCCAAGCGCCGTAAAAACGGCAGCGGACCAGTAGGGCCCAAGCGCCATCATCAATCCCACGGTCGCGTGCTTGTCGCTGTCCCAATCCATTTCGTCGGGCGCCCGGCCGGCAACCACGAAGTAGAAGTCGAGCCACGTAATCCATAGCGCCGGCGCGGACGCGATAAGGAGCAACCAGTAGAAGCAGGTGCGCGAGCGGGTGAGTTGTACGTGCATTGGACGGCTTCGTCGCAGCCCCTGAGATCACATTCGAAGAGACCACGGTTCAAGTATATCCCGCGGCTCCATCCAACGGACGGAAGCCCGGCGCCTCTGTCGGCGCGAGACACACGACGACGCGACTGCCATTAGGGCGAGGAGGAACTGGCAAGTAGCTACCGCCGTCGACGGGTCCCAGCGATGTACACCGCCAAGTCTCGCGGGATGATTCGGATCGCTCCGCTTACACGACAATGGGCCAACTCCCCACGTTCACAGAGGCGGTACACCATCGCGGTGCTCAGGCCGAGGCGCTCGGCGACTTGGCGAACCGAAAGTAGCGGTTCGCGAGAACCCCCCAAGGAAAAATGCTTTGAGGTCAAACGTTGGACCCAATTTGTACCCACGCGCGGGAAAAACGGTGCCAAATCGTGCCGAAGGTCGGAGCTTCGGTGCTTCGTGATCTCTTGTGATTGCGAGGGCTTGACAAGGCTGGTGTAAGTCTGCCTACTGCCTTGACCCGATTCACACGGCAGGGGTCGCAGGTTCGAATCCTGCTGCGCCCACCACGATTCACATCGGAGTCCGAAGCGTTGGCGGTGGGTCGTTGAAGTCCCACCGGAGCGTTGTCGTCGATTTGGACCCAATTTGGACCCAGCTCGGGCAAGGTCGCGACGGCTGCGCGCAGATCTTCGACGTCCAGGTGGCCGTAGATTCCGGTGGTCGTGCGCACGTCGCGGTGGCGCAGGAGGCGCTGCACACGATGCGCGTCGACGCCGGCGCGCAAGAGAAGCGTCGCCGTGGTGTGCCGCAGATCGTGGAAGCGCATCGGGCGCGGGATGTGACGAGCCATGAAGCTA
>JANXXR010000002.1 GCA_025350525.1 Deltaproteobacteria bacterium | reverse complement strand
CGCCGGTCGCGCCGTACCCGACGAGCTCGATCCGCTGCGTGCTGTCCACCTCGCGCACGAGGCCCCAGAGCGGCACCTGGCCGGAGCGGAACACGCGCGCTCCCTTCACGCGCAGCTCCTCGCAGCGGAACGCGCCGATCGCGAGCTGCAGGTCCTGCATTCCCTTGTGAACGACCTTCGGCACAGGTCCTGCGGGCGGCGTCTCCTTTGCGGCGGCCTCTTCGAGCGGGAACTCCATCGGCGCGAGGCCCTCGACGAAGACGTAGAGCTTCTCGAGATTCTCGCGCGGTCCGGGATCGCCGTGGAGCAAGAGCTTCATCGCCACCGGCAGCGCCTTGGGCTGCTGGCTCTGGATCTCCAGCCAGTAGCGTCCGTCGGGCAGCAAGGGCGCAAGGACCGAGATGCGCAGGCGCGTCTGCGGACCTTTCTTCGGAAGCACGGCGTACTCGACCCAGGCGCCCGGGTGCGGATCGAAGTGACCCAGGGCTTTCGAGAGGCGCGCGTCGGAGAAGAGCGGCAGCTCCGGCGCCGCGGCGGTGGCCACCAGGAGGAGCGCGAGGAGCACGCAGGAAGCGTAGCTCACCAGTGCGCTTCGGGCACAATGGCTTCGTGAGCGGCCTGCGCATCGCCTATCTCGCCGCCTATGCCGCCTTGGCCGCGCTGGGCGAGGCGCTGGTGGCGCGCCCTGCCCTGCTCTGGCTGGACGGCCAAGGGATCCTCCGCCCGGCGCTGCCGTGGGACGTGCCGCTGGGCGGCCTCTCTTTGCTGCTGGCCCTTCTGGTGGCGGGCGCGACGCTGTGGCTGGCCGCAAGCGCCGCGCTGGGCCGCCGCCCGCGCGTCCCGCAGCACGCAGCCTTCCTGCTCTTGCTCGCGCTCTGCCTCGCCGCCCGCGCCGGTACGGGCGAGCCGCTGCCACCCGCGGATCCGTCTGCGCCGCTGCTCGAAGGCCTGCGCACCGCCGCCTCCGCGCTGGACGCCGGCTACCACGGCTCCTACGCGCCCGACGCCTTTGCCCTCGACTCCGCGCTGGCAAAGCTTCCCGCTCCCGGATACCGCCGCCTGGGCCGCGCTCTACCGCTGCAGGTGCGAATCATTCCTTCCACCGGCCCACAGCTCGATCCCCTTCCCGGCGACTCCCCCGGCACCCTCTACCTGGCCGTGTCGCCAGACCAGAAATCCATCTGGCTCACCGCCCTCGCCCTGCACGGCATCCTGCGCCTCTCCTCCGGCCTCCCCGCGCTGATCGAAGCTCACTCCGGCACCCACTCGCTCCCCGGCCGCGACCCCGATGTCCCTGCCTATCCCGGCATGCGCAGCATCGCCGAACCGCGCCGCTGACCGCCCGTCCCTTAAGGCCTGAAGCCCGGCTCAAATATCCAGGTTGGTCGCATCCAGCGCGTACTTCTCGATGAACTCCCGCCGCGGCTCCACCGCGTCGCCCATCAGGGTGGTGAACATCAGCTCCGCCTCCGCCATGTCGTCGGCGTGGACTTCGAGGAGCGTGCGCCGCGCCGGATCCATGGTGGTGGCCCAGAGCTGCTCGGGGTTCATCTCGCCCAGCCCCTTGTAGCGCTGGATCTCGAGGCCCTTGGAGGCCGCGCGCTTGACCATCTCCACCAGCTCGATGGGGTTCTGCGCCGCCTGCGACGCCGCGCTGTCTCCCTTGGCGGCGAGCGCAAAGGGAGCCTGCCCCAGCTGCGCGAACTCGCGGCGCAGGCGCGTCAGCTCGGCGAACTCGGGGCCCGCCAGCAGCACGTGATCCACCGCGGTGTCGCGCATGGCGCCGTTCATCCCCAGCCGGATGACGATCTTCTGGCAGCCGTGCTCGGGGTCGTCGGTCACGTCGAGGAACAAGGTCTCGTTGGGATGCGCGGCGGCGAGCGCGCCCTTGAGCGTCATCGCCTGCAGCGCGAGGAACTCGGGCGTGCGCAGCGCCTGCGCATCGAGCTGCGTCGAGGAGATGGCCGCATCGACGACGCGGGAGTCGCGCCGCTTGTCCACCTTTCCGAGCAGCCGCCGGTACTGCAGCACCTTGTCGAGCAGGCCCTTGAGCTTCTCTCCTGAGACGGCCTCGCCTCCCTGCCCGGTGACGATGGCGCCGTCGGTGCCGAGGGATAACAAGTGTGCGTCGAGCGCCGCGTCGTCCTTGAGGTACAGCTCCTTCTTGCCCTTGGAAACCCGGTAGAGCGGCGGCTGCGCGATGTAGAGGTGGTGCTTCTGCGCGCCGTCGCTCATCTTGCGCGCCACCACGTCGTGCATCTGCCGGTAGAAGAAGGTCAAGAGCAGCGTGCGGATGTGGCTGCCGTCCACGTCGGCGTCGGTCATCAGAATAATTTTGCCGTAGCG
>JANXXR010000723.1 GCA_025350525.1 Deltaproteobacteria bacterium | reverse complement strand
CCGGCTCGGGAACTTGCGGCAAAAGGCGGCTCTCGTTGACGGTGACGCTCAGCTCCGGCGCGTTCGGCTCGGGCGGCTTCGGCGGCTCGGGCTCGGGGTCGGGCGGTTTCGGCTTTGGCGGCGCCGCGAAGTGGATGCCGATCTCCATCTGCGATCCCGCCGGAACGCCGCCGCGGCTGGCGCCGGTGAAGCTGCACTGGCGCACGGCCCGCTCGGCGGCGGCGTCGAAGGCGGGCGAGAGCGGCGTGATGACGGCCAGCGAGACGATCTCCGCCGCCGGCGAGAGCGTCACCCGCAGCACCACCGTTCCGACCCGCCCCGACGAAAGCTCCTCCTCGGGATAGGCCGGCGCGCCCGGGCACTGGGCCCGCGGCGGCACCACGTCGGTCTGCGCGGCGGCGAGCGAGAGCAGCAGCGCGGTGGCCGGGATCAGGACAGCCTCAGCTGCTCAGGCGCGCGACCTGCGCCACCTTGCGCTCGTGCTCGCGCACGAAGGGGTTGTCCAGGTCCCAGACGTAGCCCGCCAGGACCGAGCACATCATCCGCTTCACCGAGTCGGCGGGCGCGAGCGAGAAGAGGATGCGCGGCAAGGAGCCGTCGTACCAGGTGGTCCCGAAGGTCCGGAAGACGTTGATGCCGCGGCGCATGTACGCGGCGTAGTCCTGCTCCCAGTCCACCGTCTCGCCGCGAAGCTGGCGGATGACCGTCTTGGCGGCGCGGTTGGCCGACTCCAGCGCCAGCGTCACTCCCGAGGAGAAGACGGGGTCCAAGAACTCGGTGGCGTTTCCCACCAGCGCGAAGCCTGGGCCGTGCAGGCGCTTCACCGAGCAGGCGTATCCGCCCAGCGAGCGCGGCTCGAGCGCGAACTCAGTGTGCCGCAGCCGCTCGAAGTTGGGGTCGCCCGCCATCACCGCCCGCAGGCAGGCGGCCGGCTCCTGGGGATAGCCGGCGAAAGCCTCGAGCGGCCCGACCACGCCGAACGAGGTGAGCCCGTTGCTGAAGGGAATGATCCAGGCCCACGCGCCCGAGGCGAGGCAGACGATCCAGATGCGGTTCTCGTCGGGGCCGGGCTTTCGGTGGTCGCCGCGCAGGTGCGCGAAGACGGCCTTGCGCGGCGGAAAGTTGGAGGGCAGGTCGAGGTCGAGCAGGCGGGGCAGGGCGCGCCCGTAGCCGCTGGCGTCGATGACGAAGCGGCTGCGCACCGTCTGCTTCGCGCCCGACAGGTCGGCGACGGTGCAGGTCGGCGCGCCCGAGAAATCGGCGGCCACCACCTCGTGCTCCCAGGCGAAGGGGACGCCGCGCGCTTCGACCGCGCTGGCCAGCGTCTGGTCGAAGTCGGCGCGCGGCACCTGCCAGGTGTGGTCCCAGCCGGGGGTGAACTGGTCGGCGAAGCTGAAGTCGCAGCGCTCCTCCTTGCGCAGGAAGAGGGCGCCGCGCTTGACGATGTAGCCGCGCGCGCTCGCCGCCTCGAGGAGGTCGGCTTCGCCGAGCAGGTCCATCACCCGCGGGAGCAGGCTCTCGCCGATGACGAAGCGGGGGAACTTCTGCTTCTCGACCACCGCCACCGAGAAGCCCGCCTTGTGCAGGAGCGCCGCGGCGGAAGAGCCCGCCGGCCCGGCCCCGATGACCAGCACGTCGCACGACGATGGAAGCGCGGTCATACGGCGCGGATCAGGAGCGAGGTGTTGATTCCGCCGAAGGCGAAGTTGTTGGTCATGATCAGCTTCGGCCGGGCGTCGGCGGTCTCGCGCAGGTAGTTGAGCGGCGCGCAGCGGGGATCGACCTCGACCAGGTTGCGGTTGGGCGCGAGGAAGCCGTCGCGCATCATCATCAGGCAGAAGGCCACCTCGATGGATCCGCAGGCGCCCAGGGTGTGGCCGGTGTAGCTCTTGGTCGAGCTGATGGGCACCTCGCGGCCCAGCACGGTGAGCGTCGCCTTGCTCTCGGCGATGTCGCCCAATTCGGTGGCGGTGCCGTGCGCGTTGACGTAGTCGATGCTCTCGACCGGCACCTTGGCGTCCTCGAGGCAGAGCCGCATGGCCGCGGCCATTCCCTCCCAGGAGGGGTTGGTCATGTGCACGCCGTCGCAGTTGGTGCCGAAGCCGGCGATCTCGCCGTAGATCTTCGCGCCCCGCGCCCGCGCCCGCTCGTAGCTCTCCAGCACCACCGTGCCCGCGCCCTCCCCGATGACCAGCCCGTCGCGCAGCAGGTCGAAGGGCCGCGGGCTCGACTCGGGATGGTCGTTGTAGCGGGTGGAGGTGGCGTACATGATGTCGAAGACGCCGGCGTGGGTGAAGTGCAGCTCCTCGGCGCCGCCGCAGATCATCGCCTCCTGGAAGCCGTAGCGGATGGCCTCGTAGCCGTAGCCGATGGCCTGGCTGGAGCTGACGCACGCCGAGCAGGTGGTGATGATGCGGCCGCGGATGCCGTAGTGCATGGCGAGGTTGGCGGCGCAGGTGTGGCTCATGAACTTGAGGTACGAGGTCGAGGGCAGGCCCTTGAGGCTGTCGTGCTCGAAGAGCTTGCGGCAGAACTCTTCCAGCTCGGACGAGGAGCCATGCGTCGAGCCGTAGGCGAGGCCGACCTTGCCGTTGCCCAGCTCTGCCGGCGTCA
>JANXXR010000590.1 GCA_025350525.1 Deltaproteobacteria bacterium | reverse complement strand
GCAGACGAGGCGCGCGCCATGCTCAATGGCGCACTGCCCGCCACCGAGGTGGCCATCAGCGACCCGCCCATGATCGAGGGCCTGGGCGACTTCTTTCCCATCATGATCCGCCTGGTGGGTCCCAACTTCGACGAGCTGCAGAGCCAGGCGAAGTACGTCGCCGACTGGCTGAAGGCGCACCCGGGCACCGCCGACGTGCGCGTCGAGGCCAATCCGCCCAAGCCCGAATTGGCCATCGACATCGACCGCGTGCGCGCGGCCGACCTCGGGCTGCCGGCGGCGCAGATCGCCACGCAGATGCGGCTCGCCATCCAGGGCGAGGTGGCGGCGAAGCTCCGCGAGGGCAAGGACGAGACGGAGATCCGGGTCCGGCTCGCCGACCGCGACCGCAGCAACCCCGAGCGGATCCGCACGCTGGATCTCTTCTCGCCGCGCGGGCCGCGCAAGCTGTCCGACGTGGCCACCGTCGAATTGCGCGACGGCCCCTCGGTCATCGAGCACGAGGACCGCGAGCGGCAGATCGCCGTCTTCTCGCAGCTGGCCTCGGGCGCGGCGCTGGGCGACATCGCCACCGCCCTGCGCGCCGACGTGGCCCGGCACAAGCTGCCGCCCGGTTACACGGTGAAGTACGACGGGCAGATCAAGACCCTCGACGAGCAGAACTCCGCCTTCGCCGGCGCCTTCGGCCTCGCCTTCGTCTTCATCTTCATGGTGCTGGCCTCGCAGTTCGAGTCGCTCAAGCACCCCTTCACCATCATGGTCTCGCTGCCGCTGGCGCTGGTGGGCGCCCTGCTCGGCCTACTCTTCGCCGGCAAGCACTTGTCCCTCGGCGCGATGATCGGGGTGATCCTGCTCATGGGCCTCGTCACCAAGAACGCCATCCTCCTCGTGGACGGCGCGCTGCAGAACCTGCGCGACGGCGACGATGTCCACACCGCGCTGATGAAGGCCGGCCCGCGCCGCCTGCGTCCAATTCTCATGACCTCGATCGCGATGGCCATCGGCATGGTGCCGACCGCCATCGGCACCGGCATCGGCTCGGAGTTCCGCTCGCCCATGGCCATCGCGGTCATCGGCGGCGTGATCACTTCGACGGCGCTGACGCTTCTGGTGGTGCCGGTGGTCTTCAACTTCATCGAGCGGCCGGGCGAGCTGATCGCGCCTTTTCTACAACTGGGCAGGTGGGTCTCCGGGCGGTTTGGAAAGCGGCTGGTTTCCGCCGAGGCGCAGCCCGATGCGGCTGCCTCGGCGCGGGTGGTGAACGGGTAATGCACATGAACAGCATTCGGACGGCGGCGCTCTCCCTTCTCCTTTCGACGGCGGTCTTGGCACAGACGCAGACGCAACCGCAGCAAGCGCCGCAGATGCCGGCGCTGCGGAAGGTCAGCCTGCGCGAGGCGCTGCAGTTGGCGGCGAAGCAAGGTCCCGAGGCGGCGGCCGCCAAGGCGCAGGCGGCCATCACCGAGGCGTCGGTCAACAAGGCCTGGACGGCGTGGCAGCCCGACCTGACCGCGAGCGGCACCTACGATCACACCAACGGCACCGCCACCTTCGACCTCTCGCCGCTCGGCCCGGTGCTGCACAAGCTCAACCCGGCGGTGGCGGCCAACGCCTTCGGCAACGGGCCCATCACCATCGTCGGGCAGAACAACTATTACGGGAACGTGACGTTGGTGCAGCCGCTGCTCTCTCCACAGGGCGTGTTCGGGCCGGGAGCAGCCAGCGCGGCGTCCGAGGCGGCGCTGCGCGGAGCGGACGAGGCCCGCGAGCAGGTGCTGCTGGGCGTCTCGCGGGCGTACTTCGGGCTGCAGGGTCTGAGAGGCCTGCTCGAGGCGGCCCACGAGGCGGAGAAGGAGGCGCTGCGCCGTGAAGAGGACGCCAAGGCGCGCATCTCGGCGGGCACCGACGTCGAGATCGGCCTGCTCCGCGCCCAGACCGAGACGGCGCAGGCGCGCTCGCAGATCGCCGCCTTGCAGGGACAGCTCGACTCGCTCTTGCCGCTGCTCGAGGCGCTCACCGGCGAGCCCATCGAGCCGCTGCCGGCGGGCAGCGCTGAGGAGCTGGGCGCTCCCGCGCCTGAGTCGGGGCAGCCGTGGGAAGCGGCCTTTCCGGTGAAGGCGGCGGCGGCGGCGGCGCAGGCCGCGCAGAAGGCCGGGCGCATCGCGGCCTTCTCCTGGCTGCCCACCGTCTCGGGGATCGCCCGGGAGAACTACAACTCCAACGGGGGCTTCAGCGGGAAGAACTGGACCTACGATCTGATGATCAACGTCAGCGTGCCCCTCTACGACCGCGGCTCGCGGTACGCGCAGCAGCACGAGGACGACGCGCGGCTGCAGCAGGCGCAAGCGCAGCTGGCGGCGACGCGGGCCAGGGCACGGGCCACCTGGCTGGGCGCGCGGGCCAATCTCGCCGCGGCGCAGGCGGTGCTGGAGCAGAGCGACGCGCAGGCGCAGTTGGCCTCGCGGGCGCAGGTGCAGGTGGAGGCGGCAGCGCGGGCGGGCGTCGCCACCTCGCTGGATCTCTCCGACGCCGACCAGAAGAAGTTCGCCGCGGCGAGCGCTGCGGCGCAGGCGCGGGCGGCGCTGCAGATCCGCCGCACCGAGGTGGCCGCCGCCGAAGGAAGGCTCTTCGAGCTGACGCGCTAGAGGCCCTGCCGCCGGGCTAGTTAGAAGCGCAGCTCGAGCGGGCCCAGATCGGCGAAGTGGCGATCGACCTCCGCCTCGCTGATCTCCTCGAGCGACGGCAAGCGCCAGCGGGGCTTCTTGTCCTTGTCCACCAGCACCGCCCGCACGCCCTCGTAGAAGCCGTCTTCGAGGAGCAGGTGGTGGATGAGGCGAAACTCGAGGGCGAGCGCCTCCTCGATCTCCATCGCCGCGCCGAGCCGCACCTGCCGCAGCGCGAGCTTCAAGCTAAGCGGCGAAGCGCGCCGCATGGCTTCGAGCGCCTCTCGCGCCCAGGCGCCTTCTTCCTTCTGGAGCGCCGCGACGATCTCCTCGACCGTGCCCTTGGCGAAGCAGCGGTCGATGGCCGGGCGCAGCGCAGGAAGCGCGGCCGCTCCCGGGTCGGCGGCGAAGCCTGCCAGCACGGCGTCCACCTGCGCGTGCTCCGCGCCTTCGCGCCAGTCGATGGCGGCCAGCGCCGCGGTGAGCTCCGCGAAGCGGTGCCCTTCGACGAAGTGCGTGGCGAGGCCGCAGTCGATGGCGTCGGCGGCGCCGATCCGCGCTCCGGTCAGCGCCAGGTAGGGGCCCACCTGGCCGGGACAGCGGTTGAAGAAGCGCGTCGCGCCTACGTCGGGAACGGAGCCGATGAAGACCTCGGGCATGGCGAACACCGTGTTGCCGGTGGCGACGCAGTGCGAGCCGTTGACGGCCAGCCCCATCCCGCCGCCCATGGTGATGCCCCGGGCCAGCGCGATGCGCGGCTTCGCCAGGCGAAAGAGCTCGCGGATGAAGAGGTACTCCTCGCGGAACATCTCGAACTTGTAGTCGCCGGGCGCGAGAGGCCGGTCGCGCGCGTCGTAGATGGCCCGCACGTCGCCGCCGGCGCAGAAGGCGCGGTCACCGGCCCCCTGCAGCAGGACGGCGCGCACTCCGGGATCGCCCGCCCACGACGCCAGCTGCCGGCGCATCGCCCGGAACATCTCCAGCGTCACCGCGTTGAGCGCTTGGGGCCGGTTGAGCGTGGCGAGCGCCAGGCCGCCCCGGCGCTCGAAGAGGACCTCGCCGGTCACCGGCTCAGCTGGACCGCTGCGCGAGCCAGGCCTCGACCTTCGGCCAGGTCCCCTTGGCGGCAGCGCTCCCCGCCATGATCCCGATGTGTCCGCCGGGCACGCGCAGGATCTGCTTGTCGCTGCTGCCCAGCTTCTCGAGGATGTTCTCCGACTGGCAGGGCGGCGTGATTTGGTCATCCTCGCCGATGACGTCGAGCACGCTGGCGCGAAGCTGGCCCAGATCCACCTTCTCGCCGCGGATCACCAGCGAGCCCTTGACCAGCTTGTTGCCGCGGTAGAAGTCGACGATGAACTGCCGGAAGGCCGCCCCCGCCAGCGGGATGGCGTCGCTGACCCAGGTGTTCATGGCGTGCCAGGAGTCCACGATCTTGTCGTTGTCCAGGTTGTCGAACAGCCGCGAGTAGCTGCCGACAAAGTTCTCCACCGGCTTGAGCATCTTGGCGCCGTAGTCGATGAGGCCCGCGGGCATGTTGCCGTTGGCCTGCAGGACGCGGTCGAGGTCGAAGTGCTCTGCGGAGGCCATGCTGGCGAACGGGATCTTCTCCTTCTCGGTGAAGTCGAGCGGCGCGGTCAGCAGCACCAGGCTCTTCAGGCCCTCGGTGGGGCGCAGCGAGGCGTAGAGCGTCGCGAGCATGGCGCCGATGCACCAGCCCAGCAGGTTGAAGGTCTCCGATCCGGAGACCGTCTTCAGCTTGCGGATGGCGCGCGGCAGGTACTCGAGCGCGTAATCGCCCAGGCTGGTCTGGCTGTCCTCGGGGCCGGGCGTTCCCCAGTCGAGCAGGTAGAGGTCGTAGCCCTTCTGCAGCATGTACTCGACGAAGCTGTTGCCCGGCCGCAGGTCCATGATCGAGGACTTGTTCATCAGCGCGAAGACGAGCAGCAGCGGCACCGGGTGGCGCTGCTCCGCGGGGACCATCGGCGTGTAGCGGTAGAGCGTCGCCTTGTTGAGCGTCCAGATGGCCTGCCGCGGAGTCTGGCCGATGGGCGCCTTGGTGGTGGTCACCTTGACCAGGTTGCTGGCCATGGTGGCGAGGAGGTCGAGCAGGCCAGGGGTCGAAGGAGCGGCGGCGGGCATGGTCACGCCTCCTTCGATTTGGGCGCCGACGGCGTCAGCGCCGAGAGCACTCCGCTCGAGCGCACCTCGGAGGACTCGCGGCCAGAGGACTCGCGGGCGGCGGCCCGCTGCGGGCGACTGGCCGGCCGGCGCAGCTGGTCCATGCCGGCACCCAGGTCGTCGAGCGCCATCTCGATGCGGGTGAGCCGCTGCGAGAGCGAGAGCACATCCTCGCGCGAGGGCATGTGCAGCTGGCTCAAGAGCTCGGACATGAGCGCCTCGCGCCTCTCGCGCAAAAGAGCGCTCGCCAGCAAGGCGGGCGCAGCGACCAGGGCGTTGGCCCGCTGGTAGACGCGCGAGCTGGTGACGGCGATGACCACCTTGGCCAGGTCGGTCCCCACCGAGTCGCGCACTGCCCTCAAGGATTTGAGGAGGTCGAACCGTCCGGTCGCTTCCTTGTCCTGGCTCATCGTCTCATCCTTTGTTTTAGGGGCCCTGCTTGGACGCCGCCCGCGAGGGAAAGGTGCGCATCTTCGCCGTCAAAAGACGGGAGTCTCGCGGTAGGTGCCCCACAATTTCTTCAGCGTCTCGATGATGTCTCCCATGCTGGCGCCCTCGCGCACCAGGTCGATGGTCACCGGCATGATGTTCTGCGCCGAATCGCTGGCGACTTCCACTAGCTTCTCGAGGAGCGCGGCGATCCTGGCCGGGTCCCGCTCGCGGCGCACCCGCTGCAGGCGATCGATCTGCCGCTTCTCGGTGGTGGGATCGTGCGGGTGGATCTCGACGTCGAACTTCTCGTCCTTCTCCACGTAGGCGTTGACGCCGACCACCGCCCGCTGCCCGTTGGCCTTGCGGACCGCGGTGTCGTACGCGTAGTCGGCGATGTGCTTCTGGAACCAGCCCTCCTTGATCAGCTTGACGGTTCCGCCCAGCTTTTCCACCTCGTCGATGATCTCGAAGATCTTCTTCTCGTAGTCGGCGGTGAGGCGCTCGACGAAGTACGAGCCGCCCAGCGGATCGACCACGTCGGTGACATGGGTCTCCTCGGCGATGATCTGCTGGGTACGCAGCGCGATCTTCATCGCCTCCTCGGTGGGGATGGCGAAGGCCTCGTCCATGCCGTTGGTGTGCAGGCTCTGCGCCCCGCCCAGCACAGCCGAGAGCGCCTGAAAGGCCGTCCGGACGATGTTGATCTTGTACTGCGGCCGGGTCAGGCTCGCCGCCGCCGTCTGGCAGTGGAAGCGCAGGCGCATCGACTCCGGATTTTTGGCTCCGAAGCGGTCGCGCATGATCTTGGCATAGGCGCGGCGCACGGCGCGGAACTTGGCGATCTCCTCGAAGAAGTCGGTCTGGCAGACGAAGAAGAAGGCGAGCCGCGGCGCGAAGTCGTCCACCTCCAGGCCGGTCTTGAGGACCTCGTCCACGTAGGTGATGAGGTTGCAGAGCGGGAAGGCCACCTCGTGGATGGGCGACGAGCCCGCCTCGGAGATGTGGTAGCCGGAGATGTTGATCGGGTTGTACCGCTTCATGTTCTGCGCGCAGTAGGTGATGCAGTCGCGGACGATGCGGACCGAGGGCTCGATGGGGAAGCAGTATTCCTTCTGCGCCTGGTACTCCTTCAAGATGTCGGCCTGGATGGTGCCCGAGAGCTTGTTCAGATCGAAGCCGCGCTTCTGCGCCAGCACCACGTACATGGCGAGCAGGATCCAGGCGCTGGGGTTGATGGTCATCGAGACGGAGATCTTCTCCAGATCGATGTCCGCGAAGAGCGCCTCCATGTCGGCGACGGTGTCGATGGCTACCCCCTCGCGGCCCACCTCGCCCTCGCACATGGGGTGGTCGGAGTCGTAGCCCATCAAGGTCGGCATGTCGAAGTCGACCGAGAGCCCGGTCTGCCCGTTGGCGATCAGGTACTTGAAGCGCTGGTTGGTGTCCTCGCCGGTGCCGAAGCCGGCGATCTGCCGCATGGTCCAGTTGCGGCTGCGGTACATGGTCGGATAGGGGCCGCGGGTGAAGGGGAAGCGGCCGGGCAGCCCGATGTCCTCCTCGGGGATGTCCTCGATGTCTACGCGTGTATACGTGCGCTTGACCGGGAAGCCGCCGCCGGTGAAGAACGCCTCCTTCTTCTCCTTCTGCCTGGCGAGGAAAGCCTTCACCTCCCGCTGCTCCCAGTCGCTGACTTCGGCCCGCAGATCGGGGGACTCGAGCTTCTTGATCATGGCGCGGCCTCTGGAGCGGCTCCGTCGAGCAGCTGCTCGCCGGCGGCATAGGGGGAGATCTGGCGGGCGGCCAGCCGCGCGGCCAGGTCGGCCTTGCGCCCGGCGCTGTTTTCCCTGAAGCGCAGGCGGAGCAAATCCTCCGCCGTCTTCAGCAGGCGAAATTCCGCATTCCGGATGCGGCGTGCCTCGCCCGCGGGCGAGCGGTCGAGAAAGGCCTTGTGCCGGCCCAGCGCCGAGACCAGCTCGTCGAAGCCCGCGGCCTGGTAGGCGCTCACCGGGAGCACCGGCGCGTGCCAGCGATCCTTCTGCGCCAGACCCTCCATCGACAGGCCCAGCGTCAGCATCTGCTTCAAGTCGATGACGGTGCGGTTGGCGTCGGGCTTGTCGCTCTTGCTGACCACGTGGAGGTCGGCGATCTCGAGGATGCCGGCCTTGATCGCCTGGATCTCGTCGCCGAGGCCCGGCGGCGAGACCACCACCGTGGTGTGCGAGGCGTTGGCGATCTCCACCTCGTCCTGCCCCACGCCCACCGTCTCGATGACGATGGTGTCGAAGCCGGCCACGTCGAGGATGTCCACCGAGTCGAGCGTAGCCCGCGCCATGCCGCCCTGCGCCCCGCGGGTAGCCATGCTGCGGATGTAGATCCCCTCGTCGGCGGCGAGGTCCTGCATGCGGATGCGGTCGCCCATGATCGATCCGCCCGAGTAGGGGCTCGAGGGATCGATGGCGATGATGCCGACCTTGCGCCCCGCCGCGCGCAGCCGGGTGGCCAGCACCGAGACCAAGGTGGACTTGCCGCTGCCGGGCACGCCGGTGATGCCGATGACGTGGGACCTCCCGGCGCGGGAGTAGACGGCGCCCAGCGCCTCACGGCACTCGGCCGCGCCCGACTCCGCGCGGCTGAGCAGGCGGGCGATGGCGGCCATGTCGCCCGCCTCCACTCTCGGCAAGAGCTCGTGCGAGGGAACGAACCTCTTCATCGCCGGGTCTCGGCGGCGAGCTTCTGGTTCATCTCGCGGAAGACCTCGCGGTCGTCGATCACCCGGCGCGCCTTGAAGTCGGTGCGCGGGTACGTCGCGGGCGGCACCACCTCGACGCCGGCGCGGACGCCCAGCATGGTGTGGATCTTCCTCGCCATCGTCTCCTTGAACTGCTGCAGCGCGCCCGGGCCCTGCTTCTCCAGCTCGACGGTCGGCTCGACGCGGATCATCAGCTCGTCCATGACGCCGGCGCGGCTGATGACGATGCGGTGCTCGCCGCCGTAGCCGTCCACCTGGTTGAGGGCGGCGTCGATCTCGCTCGGATAGACGTTCTCGCCGCGGATGGTGAACATGTCGTCGATGCGCCCGAAGATGCCGTTGGGGAGCCGCGGATAGGTGCGCCCGCACGGATTCGGCTCGTTGACCCACTCGGTCAGGTCGCCCGAGACCAGCCGGATCATCGGCTGCGAGGTGCGCTCGAGGTGCGTGTAGACGGGCGTGCCGCGCTGGCCGTAGGGGACGCGGTGGTAGGCCTTGGGATCGCAGACCTCGGTGTAGACCAGGTCCTGCCAGCAGAGCATGCCGCGGGTCTCGGCGGAGCCGGCCACGTTCATGAAGGGCGTCACCTCGGCCATCGAGCCGCAGTCGAAGACCTTGCCCCCGTAGGCGTCCTCGATGCGGTCGCGCACGCCGGGGATCGAAGCGCCGGGCTCGCCGGAGAAGAAGAGGCGCTGGATGCCGAAGCCCTTCGGGTCGACGCCCTCCTTGCGCGCCGTCTCGGCGACGAAGAGCGCATACGAGGGCGTGCCGTAGAGCGCCTGCGGCTTCATCTGGTTGAGCCACTGCACTGCGCGCGAGGTCATGCCCGGCGCGCCGGCGCCGAAGGGGAATGACTTGCAGCCCAGCCGCTCCGCGCCGGCGAGGGCTCCCCAGCTTCCCAGGTAGAGGCTGAGGATGGCGGCGATGAAGACCATGTCGCCGGGCCGGATTCCGAAGCCCCACATGACGCGGGCGTGGGCGTTGGCGATGGCGCGCCAGTCGCCCTCGCTGATGCCGAACGCGGTCGGGCGGCCGGTGGTCCCGGAGGTGCCGTGGATGTGGAAGATCTGCGCGTCGGGCACGCAGAGGTAGTCGCCGAAGGGCGGGTGCTCTTCCTGCGACCGGCGCAGGTCGGCCTTGGCGATGACCGGGCACTTCTGCTCGAAGTCCTCGAGCGAGCGGACCTGGTCGGGATGGAAGCCGGCCTCGTGCCATTTCGCCCGGTAGAAGCTCGAGTGCTGCCAGGCGTAGCTGCACACTTCGCGCAGCCGCCCGACGATGGCCTTCTCGCGATCGCCCGCCGGCATGGTCTCGCGCCTCGGGAACCAGTAGCGGCTGCCCTCGGGAGGGCGGTAGGTCGCGGGGTAGCGCGGGGGCCAGCACCAGGCTTCCATCTCGCTCATGGCGTCTCCCGCTACCGCGCGCCGCGTTCGCGGACCAGTCGACGCACTGTCTCCACGATGGCGTCGGGCGGC
>JANXXR010000583.1 GCA_025350525.1 Deltaproteobacteria bacterium | reverse complement strand
GAGCGCGCTCTTGCCCATGCGCGCCGGCGAGGCGGTGCGCATGGAACTGATGGCCCGCGCCACCGGAATGGGCCGCGCGGCCGCAACCGGCACCGTCGCCCTCGACCACACCATCAACGGCCTGGTGATGTTCGCCTTCGCGGCGGTGCTGCCCCTGCTGCTTCCGGTCCCGCGCTGGATGGGCATGGCGGTGATGGTGTCGTTGATCGTCCTGCTCGTCTGGCTCGCCGAGCATCCGGGGACCCATCCGCCCGGGCGCATCGCCGGACTCGTCTCGCGGATGCGCGCCGGACTGTTGGCCGCCCGCAATCCTTTTGCGGTGGCGCGGGCCGCCCTCTTCTCGGCGCTGGCGTGGACGGTGGAGATCGCCGTCGCCATGCTGGCGCTCGCCGCCTTCCAGCTCCCCCACGACGTCGCCCACGCGATGGGCGTCCTCTTCGGCGTCAACCTGGCGCTGGCCATTCCCTCGCCGCCGGCCTCGCTGGGCAACTTCGAGCTGGGCGCGGGCTTCGCCTTGGCGGCTTTCGGCGGCCAGAAGGAGCACGCCGCCGCCTTCGCGCTGGGCTACCACGCGCTCCAGCTGATCCCGACCCTGATTCTGGGCGGCCTCATGCTCCCGTGGGCACGCCAGCGCGCTAGCTCTGGGTTACCCGCACCGTCGTCTTCATCTGCTTCCCAGTGTCGAGATCGCGCGCCGACATGGTGAGGATGCCCTCGATGCTCACGTCGAAGGTGATCTCCAGCCGCGCCGAACCCGACGGGCCGGGCTTGAGTCCGCTGAAGAGAAAGTCGCCGAGCAGCTCGTTCTGCGCCACCTGGGGCGCGTCGCCCTGGAAGATGCGCATGGCCACCTCGGTCTGACCGTCGTACGAGGTGGTCGCGTCGATGGCCTTGGCGTTCGGAATCGCCGCGTTCCGCGCGAAGACGGTGTGGAATTCCCCGCCCGCCCGCTCCAGCCCGATGGCCATGGGAATGACGTCGAGCAACTGCAGCCGGAGGTCCGAGTTGTCCTCCAGCGAGTGAGCGTAGAGCGCGGCGCCGATGGCCACCGCCTCGTCCGGGTGCACGCCCTTGCTGGGAGCCTTGCCGAAAATCTTCTCGAGCCGCTTCTGCACCACCGGCATGCGCGTCTGGCCGCCCACCAGGAGCAGCTCATCCACGTTCTTGTACTCGAGGCCGGCGTCGGCCATCACCCGCTCGAGGATGGCCACGGTGCGATCGACCAGCGGCGTGGTCAATTCCTCGAGCAGCTTGCGGGTGAAGGTGAAGTCGATGTTGAGCGGCTGCCCCTGCGGCGTCATGGTCACGAAGGGCACGCTGAAGGGCGCCGACTCGCGCGAGGAGAGGTCGATCTTGACCCGCTCGGCGAGGTCCTTGATCCGCTGCATGGCCACCGGGTCGGTGGAGAGATCGATGCCGTGCTTCTTCGTGAAGTCGTCGAGCACGTGCTGGATCATCGCCTGGTCGAAGTCGAGCCCGCCGAGGAAGATGTCGCCGCCGGTGGCCTTCACTTCGAAGACGCGGTCGCGGATCTCGATGATGGAGACGTCGAAGGTCCCGCCGCCCAGGTCGTAGATGACGGTGGTCTCGTGCAGGTTCTTGCCGATGCCGTAGGCCAGCGCCGCGGCGGTGGGCTCGTTGATGATCCGCACCACCTCCAGCTGGATCATCTTGCCGGCGTCCTTCACCGCCTGCCGCTGGCGGTCGGTGAAGTAGGCGGGGACCGTCACCACCGCGCGGGTGACCTTCTCGCCCAGATAGTCCTGGGCGACCTGGCGTATCTTGTTCAAAATCTTGGCGCTGATCTCCGCCAGCCGGAAGCTCTTGTGCCCGATGTCGAGGAGCACGTCGTTGCGCTCGCCCGGCTTCATCTCGTAGGCGACCTGCTTCTTCATCGCCCCGACGATATCGCTGGCATAGGAGCGTCCGACGAGCCGCTTGGCCGCATAGACCGTGTTGCGCGGATTGAGCTGCCACTGGCGCTTGGCCTCATGGCCGATCAGCTCGTTGCCCTTGTCGTCGATGGCGAAGATGGAGGGGATGATGAACTCCCCGCCCTTGTAGGGCACCAGCTTGACGGCGCCATTCTCGACGATGGCGGCGCAGGAATTGGTGGTCCCCAGGTCGATGCCGATGATCTTGCTCACGAGGTGTTACACTAGCATGGTGGACTCCCTCCGCTACCTGAAGACGGTCGGCGAGCAGGTCCAGGGCGCCTTCCTCGGCAACAAGACCATCCTCGCCTTCCAGGAATACATGGAGGCGTTCTTCGAGGCGCCGCGGGTGCACGCCCGCGACTCGGCCCAGTTCATCCGCGACTGCTTCGACTTCTACGGCACCGAGATGGTGCAGAAGCCGTCGGGTCCGGTGCGGCGCTTCAAGCTCTTCGACCGTCCCTTCGACCAGGCCGCGACGTTGCAGGAAGGGGAGGGCGGGGCGCCGGTGGTCGGGCAGGAGGAAGTGCAGAACGCCATCTACCGCATCCTCAGCTCCTTCGTCCGCGCCGGCCGCGTCCACAAGCTGATCCTGCTGCACGGCCCCAACGGCTCGGCCAAGAGCTCGCTGGTGGCGGCCATCCAGCGCGCGCTCGAGGACTATTCGCGCAAGGACGCGGGCGCGCTCTACCGGTTCAACTGGATCTTCCCCAACGAGCGGCTGGTGAAGGGCTCGATCGGCTTCGGCGACAAGGTGGCCGGGCCCCACGCGGTCGAGAGCCACGCGCACCTCGAGGGCGAGCAGATCGACGCCCGCCTCATCTGCGAGATGAAGGACCACCCGCTCTTCCTGGTGCCGCGCGGCGAGCGGCAGCGGCTGCTCCTCGAGCACGCGCGGCCCGGCGCCGACTTCCAGCTCAGCGCCGGCGTCCTCGAAGGCGAGCTCTGCCACAAATGCCGGCAGATCTATGCGGCCTTGCTGCAGAGCTACAACGGCGACGTGCTGAAGGTCCTGCGGCACGTGCAGGTCGAGCGCTTCTATGTCTCGCGCCGCTACATGATCGGCGCGGTCACCGTCGAGCCGCAGATGTCGGTGGACGCCGACTACCGGCAAGTGACCTCCGACCGCAGCCACGGCGCCTTGCCCGGCTCGCTGCAGAACCTCTCCCTTTATGAACCCTATGGCCCCTTGGTGGCGGGCAATCGCGGGGTGATTGAATTCTCCGACCTGCTCAAGCGGCCATTGGAGCATTACAAATACCTATTGGGCTCCATTGAAACCGGCATTGCCCGGATGAGCCATTTCCTGCTCCACCTCGACAGCGTGCTGGTGGCCTCGTCCAACGAGAAGCACCTCTCCGCCTTCAAGGAGATGGGCGACTTCGCGTCTTTTAAAGGCCGCATCGAGCTGGTGCGGGTGCCCTACTTGCGCCGCATCGAGGAGGAAGAGCGCGTCTACCAGCACCGCCTGCGCGAGACCATCGGCAAGCACCTGGCGCCGCACGCCACCTGGGTGGCGGCGCTCTGGGCCGTGCTCACCCGGCTGAAGAAGCCGGTCGGCGACCGCTACAAGGGAGACTTGAAGAAGCTCGCCGATCACCTGACCCCGCTGGAGAAGGCCCGGCTCTACGACGACGGCCGCGCTCCCGACCGCCTCGGCAACCAGCAAGCGCGCGAGCTGAAGAAGCACCTCCAGGAGCTGTGGCGCGAGTCGGACAGCTACCCAACTACGAGGGCCGCACCGGCGCCTCGGCGCGCGAACTGAAGACGGTGATCTCCAACGCAGCACAGAGCACCGGCTACAAGTGCCTGACGCCGCAGGCGGTGCTCGAGGAGCTGGAGGCGCTCACCCGCGACAAGTCGGTCTACGAGTTCCTCCAGCAGGAAGTGATCGACGGCTACCACGACCACGAGGAGTTCGTGCGCATGGCCGAGGGCGAATACCTCGACGTGCTCGACGAGGAGGTCCGCGAGGCGATGGGCCTCATCTCCGAGAAGCAGTACCGCACCCAGTTCGAGCGCTACGTCCTGCACGTGCTGGCCTGGACGCGCGGCGAGCGGCTGCGCAACCTGCACACCGGCGAGATGGAGCGCCCCGACGAGGAGATGATGGCGCAGACCGAGGCCATCGTCATGGCCGGCGCCGAGGACCGGCGCGAGTTCCGCCGCGGCCTGATCTCCGCGGTGGGCGCGCACCGGCTCGAGCACACCGAGGGCGTGCTCGACTACTCGCAGATCTTTCCCGATCTCTTCCGCCGGCTGCGCGACCACTTCTTCGACGAGCGCAAGCGGACGCTGCGCAAGAACGCCGAGAAAGTCCTGCACTACCTGGGCGAGGAGCGCGCGCAGCTCTCCTCGCGCGAGCAGCAGCAAGTGGCCGAGACGCTGCGCGGGATGCAGGAGAAGTACGGCTACTGCGAGCACTGCGCCAAGGACGGCATCATCCTCTTGCTTGCGCGCCGGTATACCGACTAAGGGCAATCCGCTGGGGACGATAGTTCAATCCGCCGGGGACACGATTGCATCCCGGCGGGGGAGGTGTGCGGTCCAGAGGGCCCCATTGGATCGTGTCCCCCTCAACTTGGATCGTGTCCCCCTCGCCTTGCTTAACTTGGGAAGACGAGGTGGAAGAATTCGGCGCGGCCGGCGACGCCGAGCTTGGCGTAGACCTGCGTCAGGTGCTGCTTGATGGTCTTCTCGCTGTTGCCCATCATCGCGCCGATCTCCGCCGAGGTCAGCCCCTTGAGGACCAGGCGCGCGACTTCTTCTTCCTTCCGCGTCAGCCGCGCCCGCGAGATGGCCTTGTTGACGAGGCGGGCGAGGTCGATGTCCACCGTGGTCACCTTGTCGAGGACCAGGCGCAGCGCCTCGGTGGTGAAGGGCTTCTCGAGGAGAAACGAGGCCCCGGCGTTGAGCGCCGCCTTGAGCCGCGGCGTGTCGGCGAAGGCGGTCACCAGCACCACCGGCGCGCGGACCTCCTCGCGGCGCAGCGCGGAGATGAGGTCGATGCCCGACATCCTGCCGTCGCCCAGCACCACGTCGGCCACCACCGCCTCGACGTAGCGCAGCTCCGGGTCGCGCAGCGCGCTCTCGGCGTTGGCATGGGCGAGGCAGTTCCAGCCGAAGGCCTGCAGGCGCCGCGCCAAGATCGTCCGCGCGTCCGGCTCGTCCTCGACCAGCAGGACCAGGCGGGGCGTGGTGCGCGGCGCGGAGCTGTCGCTTCGTTCGTTGATCATCGGCATTCTCCGGTTGGACTCTATGCGGACTGGAAAGTAAAGCGGAAGGCGGTGTGCCCGGCGCTGGAGTTGTCGCAGACCAGCTCGCCGCCGCCGGCGCGGGCCAGCGCGCGGGCGATGGGCAAGCCG